>JACQDI010000826.1 GCA_016201195.1 Acidobacteriota bacterium
CCGCGGCGGTTCCGGCGGGAGATCCACAACCTGGCGGTGGTAGTGGAGGACGAGCCAAGCCGGGAGCAGTTGCGCCGCCCGGGGGTGCGGCCGGGCGATACGCTGCTGGGGCTTTACCAGGGCGTGCCGCTCACCCAGCGCGGACCCTGGTACGGCATGGTGCTGCCCGACAAGATTTCGCTGTTTCAGGGTCCCATCGAGCGCGCCGCGCGGCGGCCGGAGGACATCCCGCGCATCGTGTACGACACGCTCTGGCACGAGGTGGCCCACTACTTCGGCATGTCAGAGAAGGAAGTACGGGCGGCGGAACGCCGGAGGCGCGCCTGAGATGACCCCGCTCGAGAAGGTCCGCGCCGAGATCGCCCGCTACGAGCATCCGCTGTTTGATTTTTCGGCCCGCGAGCGGGACGGCCGGGTAGAGCTGGTCATCGACTGTAAGATCAAGACGCTCGGCCTGCACACCTACTACCTGGAGCTGCACCTGCGCGACTTCGAGAGCCCGCAGTTTCCGTGGACCTTCCAGCGGCTGCTCTACGACGGGATGAACGACTACATCGTGGAGATGTTCACCCACACCCCGCAGAGCCGCGACTGATGCCGGTGAGCGAGCTCGAGCGCCAGATTCGCGAGGAGATCACCCGAGACGGGCCGATGCCCTTCGATCGTTTCATGGAGCTGGCCCTGTACCATCCCTCGCTCGGGTATTACCGGCGGCCGCGCGATCCCTTCGGCGCGAGCGGGGATTACTACACCAGCTCCCAGCTCCAGCCTGTGTTCGGGCGACTGATCGCGCAGAAGATTGCCGAGTGGGAGGAGCAGCTCGGCCGCCCCGAGGGCTTCACCCTGGTCGAGCTCGGGTCGGGTCGGGGTGAGGCCGGGCGCGAAATCCGCACGCGCCTGCCGCACGCTCGCTACATCGAGGTGGAGAAGGGCGCGGGGAGGATGCCCGAGCGCTTCGTCGGCGTGGTCTTTTCGAACGAGTTCTTCGACGCCCTGCCGGTGCGCGTTCTTCGGTTCGACAAGGCAGGACCGCGGGAGCGGTTTGTCGGGATCCGGCAGGATCGGCTGGCCTGGGTGGAGGGCGATCCGTATGCGCCCCTGCCTTGGATGCCGCCGGGGGAGCCGGGCCAGATCTGCGAGATCTGTCTGGAAGCTTTGCGTTGGGTGGAGCGCATCGCGCAATCGCTCGAGCGCGGCTTCGTGCTGACCATCGACTACGGCTACACGGAGCGCGAGAGGCAGCGCTTCCCGCAGGGTTCGCTGATGAGTTACCACCAGCACACGGCGCACGAGGACGTCCTCACCTCGCCCGGCGAGCGCGATATCACCGCTCACGTCAATTTCAGCGCCTTGGCCGACCACGGACGCCCGCTCGGCCTGCGGCCATTACCCCTTGAGTCCCAGGCGCGATTCCTGCTTTCGATCGGCGAGCGGGACGAGTTCCGTTCCGCGCTCCACGCCCCGGACGAGGCGGAAGCCCGCCGCCACCGGATGTTGTTAAAAACCCTGCTGTTCGGCATGGGAGAGACTTTTCGGGTGCTGGTGCAGGAGAAATAGCTTGTTTATACTCGAAGCATCAGATGAGTGAGCCGTCCAGCGCGCCTGCCTTCCGGTTGTTCGGCAACCGCGCCTTCTCGTTTTATCCCGCCATCCGCAATGTGAAATACAACGAGTGGACCTACGCGCGGGAGACCTGGTCGGAGGTGCTGGTGGTCAACTCCAAGACGGGCGAGGAGATCTGGATCCCGCGGCACTTCGTGGGGCGCATCAGCAGCGCGGACGAACCGGTGCTGATCGTGGGACTGACGCGCGAGCTGGAGCTGAAGGGGGGCGCGGTGTGGCCGTTCGAGCGCCAGGTGATTGAAATGCCCCCGCCGCCGCACCCGGGAACACGCGCCGCGGAGCCGTCGCCCGCCGCGATTCCGCCTCCAGCCGTGGCGCCGTCCCAGGATACGCAGATGGGGCGGTTGATCCTGTACGTGATCTCGGTGGGTCTGGTGGCCTGCCTGCTGGTGGTGATCTTCGCGTTCCAGGGCGTGCCGCGGCCGCAGGACTGGTTCAGCAAGGGCGGCCCGGCAACCAAGGATCAGCAATACCTTTCGCTCAACCGCGAGGACGCCTACCATGACGTGGTCCGCAAGCTGGGGCCGCCGCAACGGGAGCAGTGGCTCTCGCCCGAGTCGGCGGAGATGCATTTTCACGCTTTGTGGTATTCGGATCGCGGCTACATCGTGGTGTTGATGGGCGCCGAGCGGAAGGGCGTGCGGTACATCGGCGCCGTTCACGCCGCCAGCCGGACGCCGCTCGATGCGGTGCCTTTGCCCGGGGGGGGACGGACTACGGCGATGCTGCGCCACCTTCCGAAGTTCTGAAAGTCAGGAGACAGGAGTCAGGAGAATGCAACGTTTGCTCACGAAACTTGCCTGGTTCGGGATAGCGTTAATCGCCGCCACTTGTCTGGGAGGGGTGGCCATATACCGGGGCGAGCATATCAATAGTCTGTGGCTGGTGCTGGCCGCCCTGTGCTGCTACCTGCTGGGGTTTCGGTTTTATGGGAAGTTTATCGCGGCGCGGGTGATGGCGCTGGATGACACGCGGGCGACGCCGGCGGAGCGGCTGAACAACGGGCGGGACTTCGTTCCCACCAATCGCTGGATCGTGCTGGGCCACCATTTCGCGGCCATTGCCGGCCCCGGGCCGCTGGTGGGACCGGTGCTCGCCGCGCAGTTCGGCTATCTGCCGGGAACGCTGTGGATCGTCGTCGGCGGAGTGCTGGGGGGCGCCGTGCAGGATTTCGTGATCCTGTTCGCCTCCATGCGCCGCGACGGCAAATCACTCGGACAGATGGCGCGCGAGGAGATTGGGAAGCTCGGGGGGGGCACGGCGCTCATCTCCGTGCTGATGATCATTGTTATCCTGCTGGCGGTGGTGGCGCTGGTGGTGGTCAACGCGCTGAAGGGCAGCCCCTGGGGGACGTTCACCATCGCCGCCACCATGCCCATCGCCGTGTTCATGGGCCTGTATCTGCGCTATTGGCGGCCGGGCAAGGTGCTGGAGGTTTCGGCGATTGGCTTCGCGCTGGTGATGCTGGCGATCTTCGGCGGGCGCTGGGTGTCGCAGACGCCGGACCTGGCCGGGTGGTTTACGCTGGGCGCGGTGCCGCTGGCGCTGGCGGTGATCGTCTACGGATTCCTGGCCTCGGCCCTGCCGGTCTGGCTGCTACTTGCCCCGCGCGACTATTTGAGCACCTTCGTGAAGCTGGGAACGATCGCCCTGCTGGCCCTCGGCATCCTGGCGGTGCGGCCGAGCCTCGAGCTGCCCGCCTTC
>JACQDI010000827.1 GCA_016201195.1 Acidobacteriota bacterium
CCGCCTCGAAACGTCTCGCTGAGATCGCGAGAAAAGACCGGTCAACAACCTTTCTTGGCACCGATCTTTCAACACCTTGCGCTGCACAAACCGCCGAAGGGCCGATATTCTCACCATTTTGAGATCAGGAGGTCAGAGTCTCGTCGCGGCAGGCACGAGTGTCTGCGCCACATGGGCGTGCGACAGTGCGTCGAGCCGTTTTGTGGCGCACGCTCTCCAGCGTGCCGGGTCCACACTCGTGTGGACCCCAGTGGCCCAATTGCGCTGACTCCTGACTCGCGCCTACCACATGAGCCGCAGCGCCATCTGCACCCCGCGAGCGAGGTTGGATTGACTGGTGATGTTGCCGAAGTTGGTGTTGGTCGGCGACAGCTCCGGTCCGTTGAAGGCCGGGTGGTTGAAGGCGTTAAAGAACTCGCAGCGGTATTGGATCGACAGCTTCTCGGTGATCGGCGTGTTCTTGAGCACCGAAAAATCGAAGTTGTTGGCCCCATCGGTGCGGAGATGCGAGAACTTCGAGGGGAAGGTTCGGATGTTGCTGCCCAACTGCTGGGTCGAAATCCGGTTGAAGCGCGTCACGTCAAACGAGCCGGTGAGCCTCCTTGGATTGTAATTGAGGTCGCCGCCGAAGTAGATCAGGTTTTGGTTGGTCCAGTCGAGCGGCGAGCCCGGCTGCTTGGTGTAGATCCCGTTGACCACCCAGCCGCCGATCACCCGGTTCACCAGCGGCCCCGGGTTGCCTCCGAACGCATGACCCCTGCCGAGGGGCAGCTCCCAGCTCGCGCTCATCACAAACCGCTGTGGCCGGTCTTCGTCCGCGATCCGCTTCTCCAGGAATAGGTCCGAGCGGTTCAAGCGGCTGCGCTTCTCGAGCAGCTTCGAGAACTGGTAGTTGCCCAGGAACTGCAGCCCGTGCGAGAAGCGCTTCTCCACGCGCACCTGGAACATGTGAAAGAAGGAGCTGCCGTCGTTGAGCGCATCGTTCCTCACATCCGTGAACTCCGGGAACGACGCCAGCAACTGCTGGCGCTGCACGGTCGAGCCGTTCAGTCCGGTGCCCGGGATCAGACCGGCAAACGGGTTGGCGACATTGGCGGTCAGGAAGTCGATCGTATTCTGGTCGCGCACCGGAGAAGTGCTCAGGTACTGGCGCGGCGCGTAGTTCCATTGCCGGTCCACCGGCAGGTGCACCGAGTGGTTTCCGACGTAGCCCGTTTCCAGAACCATGTTCCAGGGCAGCTCCCGCTGGAGGTTCAAGATCCAGCGGATGGAATAGGGATTCTGAGGATTGGAATTGAAGAACCGCGCCTCCCGGCCGAGAAACGTCGACAGGCCCAGCGAAGATCCGGTGGGCTGCTGGATCCCGGTGGGGAACGGGTTGGCCAGCGTCGCATTCACCGTCAGGAAGCTGTCCAGCGAAGGCACCACCGGCGTCGACTGGCTGAAGCCGAGCTGGTTGATCCCGCCGGTGCCGAGGGCGAAGAAGAAGACTCCGGCTCCGCCCCGGATGACGGTCTTCGATCCCAACGCCGCCGGCGTCCAGGCAAACCCGAATCGCGGGCTGAAATAGTCCGCTTGGGTGTTATAGACGTTGCGGTTGGAGGGGCCCGCAAACAGCAGCCCGCCCGGCGTCCGGAACTGGCCCACCGGAATCTCGGAGATCGGGTTGCGAGCGTAGGCCGCCACAGCCTGGGCGCTGATGGGGTTCGGCGCGTTGAAATCGAAACCATTCACCGAACGGTTGTAGCGCTCGGCGGTGCCCAGGTCGCGCTCGTATCGCAGACCCAGGTTCAGCGTCAAGTCCGGCCGAGCGCGGAAGTCGTCCTGCACAAACAGGGAGTAGTAACCCGCCTGGTTGGTCCGGCTGGCGTTGACGTCGAAGCTGCCCCCGGTGGGCAGGCCGAGCAGAAAGCTGGCCAAGTCCTGGCCCAACGGCGCCGCGGTGGAGTTGTCCAGGGGGCCGCGCGTCCAGTTGGTGCTGAAGTCGTAGGAGCCGGCCGAGTTGCCGAAACTCGCCGAGCTCTCCCGGTACAGGCGCACATCGGCGCCCTGCTTCAGGCTGTGTTTGCCGGCCACTTTGGTGACGGTCGAAAAGAGCTGAAAAATGTCAAACGGTGTGTCATCGCCGGCAGAGTCTCCGACGGCGGTGAACCGCCCGAGATTCACTCGCGGCACCACCCCCCGTGCCGAAGCGGCCCGGATATAGCTGGGGAAACCCAGCGTGGTGAAGTCGAAGCCGTTGCTGTTGCGCACGTTCCCTTCGGTGAACCGGGTCCAATTGAGCCGCGTGTTCAGCACCGTGGTCGGCGTGAACGTATAGACGTCGTCCAGCATCGAGCCCCAGTTCACCCTCTTCAGATTATTTCCTGTGGCGATGTTAAAGAAGCGGTTGCTGCGGTTCTCCAGCCGCTCGTTGTGCCGGAAATTGAAGAAGAACTTGTGGCGGTCGCTCAGGTTGAAGTCGAGCCGCCCCAGCTCGTTATTGAAGTTGTCGAAGCGCACGGAATTGGCCAAAAAATTGTCCTGGCCGTCGGCTCCGCCCGGCTGGTTCGGCAGGGGATAGAACTGAAAGTAATTCTTGGCAATCGGGCTCAGCCGGCTCGCGGGAAGGATGTTGTTGGCAAACGTCTGGCGGCGGATCCGCGTCCCTTCGACCACGCCGGTCAGCGGATCGTAGAGCTGGTAGTTCGTCCCGACCGTCAACAACTGGGAAAAATCGCCGTTGCGCTCGGCCGCCGTGGGCACCGTGGAAGTCAGCGGCTCGGGAAAGGAGTCCTTGATCCCCTCGTAGCCGAAGTAGAAAAATACCTTGTCGCGGCCGTTCAGGAGCTTCGGAATAATGACCGGACCGCCTGCGTTCACCCCCCACTGGTTGTAGCGCGTGACCGGCTTCGGCAGACCGGCCTTGTTGGTGAAGAACGGTGTGGCCGCGAGCTTCGAGACCTGGTTGAAGTCGTACGCCTTCCCGTGGAGGCTGTTGGTGCCGCCCCGCATGACCACGTTCACCGTGCCCCCGCCGGTGTGACCATAAGCGGCGTCGGCTTCGAAGGTTTGCACCTTCACTTCGGTGACGCTATCCACCGGAGGGTTGTAGGCCACCCGGCTGTTGCGTGTAGTGTCAGGAGCGCCGTCGAGCAGCA
>JACQDI010000828.1 GCA_016201195.1 Acidobacteriota bacterium
GTCGGGCGAAGCGCCGGTTCCCAGGTCGTGGAATTTCATCGCCTCCAGCGCCGCCTCCAGCGTAATCTCGTCAGCGAACGGCGTGCGGCGGAAATTATCGTAATAGCCGATCTCCGGCGGCTTGCCCCGGTGGGCGTGCGGGAACGTAGTGTCCTTCAAGTCCCACTCACCGGGAAAGTTGTCTTCGCTGGAGTATTTCAGGTAGAGCTGCTCGTCGGCTCGCAGCTTGGTCCAGGGCCGGGTCGCGTAGCTGTCGGCCAGCTTCCGGCTGTTGAACTTCACCAGCCAAGCCGGCGCCTCCCGGAAGTAATAGGTGCTAGTGATAAAGCAGCCGCAGGGGGTCTCAAACCAGTAGGCGGCGTCGGCGCCGTGGCCGGTCATGAGGATGGCCGAACGGTCCTTGAGGGCCACCCCCACCACCTTCGACTGCGGCCACTTCTGCTTGATCTTGTCGCCCACGGTGAACCCGATGAAGTTGGCAGGGGAGGCCCCGCGTCCGGGCCCTCCCACCGGACTGTGGGCTGGGTCATCCACCACGTTCATCACTTTTTTCAGCAGCGGGTCGTACCAACTGTTGGCCACGATGCCGGAGCTGGAGGCGTGGCGGCCCGACAGGATCACTGCGTGGCCGGGGCCGGTTTCCGAGTTAGAGTGGCGGTAAAGTGCGTCAGTGAACAGCGCGCCGCGGTCCAGCAGCCTCCGGAAGCCGCCTTTGTACAAGGACGCGAACCGCGTCAGGTAGTCGAAGCGCATCTGGTCGATCGACACCACCAGAATCAGCCGCGGCGGCGGCTGCCCGGCCAGCGTCGCTGCCAGCAGCACGAACAGAATTGCGGTATTTAAACGGGTCACCGATTGGCTCCTGATGGCCTGGAACCCGTAGCTCACGCAAAGACGCCAAGGATGCAAAGAGACCTTTGCGGGCTTGGCTCCCTTTGCGTGTTTGCGTGAGCCACAGGGTCCCGGACAAGTCCTACAGTGTACACTTTTTTGTGCTGCTTGACTCCGCCCGGCCTGCCACCTACAATGAAGCTCAGGAGGCCATATGCCCAACATTGGCATGCCCGAATTGCTCTTGATCCTCGGCGTCGCCGTCCTGCTGTTCGGCGGACGCAAGATCCCGGAAATCGGGAAGGGTCTGGGCGAAGGGATTCGGCAATTTAAGAGCGCCCTCAAGGGCGACGACTCACCGCCAAAAGTCGAGGAAAAGAAGCAGGCGTAGGCTTCTGCGGCGCCCCCGCAATTTGGCGCGCGCCGGTATCGATTTTGACAAGAAACCCCGCCCCTTCCGCCAAGCGGAAGTGGACGGGGTTTTTTGTTCGATCCCCGTGGGAAGATCTACTTCTTCTTGGGTGGAACGATGGAGTCCTTCGCCGCTTTAGCCACGCGGAATCGGACTACTTTCTTGGCGGGAATCTTGATCGCTTCGCCGGTGGCCGGGTTGCGGCCCATCCGCGCCTTGCGATCCACACGAACCAGCTTCCCGACGCCCGGTACCACGAACTGCCCGCACCGCTTGGTTTCCTTGATCGCGGTGCCGGCCAGAGCATCCAAGAACGCCTTCGCTCCCTTGTTGTTCGTCCCGCACGCTTCAGCTATCGCGCGGACCAGTTGAGTTTGCGTCATTCTTCCTGCTGCTGCTGCCATAGTCCTCCTTGCTCCTCCACGATGTCAATCGTCGACAACACAAAAGATCGCTAGAACATAGTAAAGAACGAGAGCGAGAATATCAAGAAGAAAATGCGGGAATGGGCCATAATGGATGGGGAAACGGGTCCATGATGCCGGTTCACGTCATCGGCGGCGGTCTGGCCGGCTCGGAGGCGGCTTACCAACTGGCCCGCTCTGGCCATCGGGTGGTTCTTCACGAGATGCGGCCGCAGACCCCGACCCCGGCCCACCATTCCGGCCTGCTGGCGGAACTGGTTTGCAGCAACTCCCTCAAGAGCGACCAGCCCGGCACTGCTCCCTGGCTGCTCAAGGAGGAGCTGCGCCGGCTGGGGTCGGTTTTGGTCGAGGCGGCGGCCCGGGCACGCGTGCCCGGCGGCCACGCCCTCACCGTGGACCGGGAAATCTTCGCCGCCGAGGTCACTCGCGCCATCGAGCAGGAGCCGGCCATCGAGATCCACCGGCAAGAAGTGACGGAGATCCCGGCCGGTTCCATCGTCATCGTCGCCACGGGGCCCCTCACCAGCGACGCCCTGGCCGCGGCCATCGTCGAGCTTACCGGCAGCGAGCGGCTGTTCTTTTATGACAGCATCAGCCCCATCGTGGAGGCCGACACCATAGACTATTCCGTGGTTTTCCGCGCCTCGCGCTACGGCAAATCCCTCGACGGCACCGAAGATTACCTGAATTGTCCCTTCACTGGGGAGCAGTACGAGCGGTTCTTCGAGGCCCTGGTCGCCGCCGAGCAGCACAGCTCCCACGGGGTTGACGAAACCCCCTATTTTGAGGCCTGCCTGCCAATCGAGGAACTCGCCCGCCGGGGCCGCGACACTCTGCGCTTCGGGCCCATGAAGCCGGTCGGCCTGATCGACCCGCGCACCGGCCGCCCCCCCTATGCGGTGGTGCAGTTGCGGCAGGAAAACCTGCGCGCGGATAGCTACAACCTGGTGGGCTTCCAGAACCACCTCAAGTACGGGGAGCAGAGGCGGGTCCTGCAACTGACTCCCGGCCTCGAGGCCGCCGAGTTTACCCGCTTCGGCCAGATCCACCGCAACACCTACATCAATGCTCCCGCCCTGCTCGAGCCAACGCTCAACCTGCGCTCCCATCCCCATATCTTCTTCGCCGGCCAGATCTCTGGGGTGGAAGGCTATGTGGAGGCGATCGCTACCGGGCTGATGGCCGGCCTGCACGCCGCGCGGGTGGCCGAGGGCAAGCCCCCCGCGCCCCTGCCCCGCGCGACCGCCCACGGCTCGCTCGCTCATTACATTTCCGCCGCCGATTCCAGAAACTACCAGCCGGCCAACATCACCTTCGATCTGCTGCCCGCCTTGACCGAAGGCGACCGCCGGCGGCTGGCTCATGACAAAGCCGCCCGCCGCGAGCTGCAATGCCGCCGGGCCCTCGAGGCCCTGGAGAGCTACCGTGCCGAATACCAAGCCGTCTGCGCCCACTGAAGGCGCTCTGGCGGGCGCCATCGACCGGTTCCTCGACAGCCTGGCCCTGGCCAACGCCTCGCCGCACACCCTGCGCAACTACGCCTCGGATCTGAAGCAGTTCCTGGAATACCTGTCGCCCCCGGGGGAGACCCCGCCCAAGCCGGCGGCGATCGATCATCTCCACATCCGGGAATTCTTGGGAGCGCTCTACGCCCGGAAAAACGTCAGCCGCTCGGTGGCCCGCAAACTGGCCTCGCTGCGGGCGTTTTTCAAGTTCCTCGCCCGCGAGGGTGTGGTGGCGTCAAACCCGGCCCGGTTGGTGACCACCCCGAAGATCCCCAAGTCGCTGCCTCCGGTGCTGACCGCCGAGCAGGCCAACAGCCTCGTGGACGCCGCCGGCCGCGAGGGTCTCGCCCGCGACCGGCTGATTTTCGAATTGCTCTACGGCTGCGGCCTGCGCGTCGCCGAACTCGTCGGCCTGAATCTGGAGGACCTGGACTGGAGCGAGCGCTGGATCCGAGTGCGCGGCAAGGGACGCAAGGAGCGCCAGGTCCCGTTCGGAGCCAAGGCCGCCGAGGCCCTGGAGGGTTACCTCGAGGCCCGCGCCGGCTTCGACTCACCCGCCCTGCTGCTGAACCGCTGCGGCGGCCGCCTCTCTCCCCGCAGCGTGGAGCGCATCGTCAAGCGGTACGCCGTCCTGTTCTCCGGCGACCCGTCTCTGCATCCCCACTCCTTCCGCCACGCTTACGCCACCCACCTGTTGAGCGACGGCGCTGATCTACGGGCGATCCAGGAGCTCCTGGGTCACGCCAGCCTTTCGACCACGCAGAAATACACGCAGCTCTCGCTCAAGGAGTTGATGGAAGTGTACGATCGGGCCCATCCTCGCGCTTAACGCGCTCGGCGGGCGCCCCACCCGCGGGCGTGAGCATCCAGGATCTCAGCTCCCCTCCGCCAACCGCCGGAAACACGCTAAACACCGTCGGAGGCTTTCCGAAGAGCGTGACGCTATATCCGGTCGCCAGGAAATCTCCCCATCCAGAACAAACTCGATCAGTCGGGACGTGTACGCGGGCCCGACGTCGCGCTGGCTTGCTGGTCGGGGGACCATGTCTTCGCGGATCTCACGGCGGCGTGACCGCCTCGCGAGTTCAACCATAGTAGCCTTCGGATCCATCTCGGCTTCGGGATCACGTGGAATCCGTGAAACCGCTACTCCGAGGAAGTCAGCGAGCCTCTCCCGGTCTCCCAGCAGCCACGCCTCAACCTCGCGGACGGCGACTCGGAAACACATCTTAGGCGCGGGGTTCGGTAACCAAGCGACCTTAAGCGGTGGGGCGCACTCGGCTTCCTGGTCCAGGTCCACCAGGACCACCCAGGGGCTGAACCGTGCTGCCTGATTGTAGTTTCCGATCCTCTGCCGCAGCAGCTCCTTACCTTTCCTGCCGTAGACCGGTCCTATCGTCACTCCTATATGTTCGACGACACGCCTTAGCACCGCTTCGTCCACAGTACCCTCGACAGCGCCTGAAAAAACGACTGATGGGGAGCTCGGCATCGCATCATTCCGCGAACAGGGCCAATTGATGCGCCCGCACGGGCCGTGTATAAGGGAAGACCGCCTCAGCGAGCGAGGACCCGCCCTCCAAGAGCATCTTAATCTGCTCCAACCCCCCCGCCGGTCGGACAACGGTTCCCTCGGCTTCGGGCTGCAGCACAAGGACCTCGTCCACCCCGATGCCCTCATCGAGGAGCAAGTCGGTGGAGTGACTGCTGACAAACACTTGCCTGCCCGAGCGTCGTTGCATCCTGGCAAATAGTTGAGGTATGTAACGGATCACCTCTGGATGCAGTGAAAGCTCTGGCTCCTCCAAAAGCAGAGGCCCGGATCCGTCCAACACTGCCCACAACAAACCCAGCAAACGGAGCGTGCCGTCCGAAAAATCAGACTCGGTCTGCCAAGCGCCCTGTGGTCGCCAGTGCTCGTACTTTCCCCATAGGTGGGGTGTGCCGCGCACGTCCGCCCGGAGATCCAGTTCCTTGAGCTGCGGAACGGCTACCTTCAGTGTCTCGCGGATCCGGCGTAACCGGGCATTCCTTGTTTTTTCGGGGGTTCTCGCAATTTGCTGCAAGAAATCCCCGCCGAAGGGATCATTAGTCTTGCCGACTGAGCGGTCTGGTTCTCGCACCAACTGCGGCACAATGTGGAGGTACCGAACCGTATCTAGAAACTCCGCAACCCTGCGAAATTGCTGGTTAACGTTGACCTGCTCCAGATATGTTTGGCTAAGCCTTTCGGGATCCCGTCTGTCTTCATCATCAGGGCGAGCCAGCAGAACGACTCCCTCGCGCAGCACACGCTCGCTCCGCAAGTACGGGCGCTGACGATTGTCCTGTGTAAAGCTGAGAGAATACTCCCATGACGCCGGCGACGTGTCGCTGCCCAGAGCGATCTGCAAGCTGATGTCGGGATAACGACGCGCTGCCAGGCAGCGCAGCCGCGTTACACCTCCACGCTTCCGCATCACTGCGGCCTGGAAACCGCCACCCACCGCAACAATGTCATGCAGGAACCGGATCGAGTCCAGCAGGTTGGATTTCCCTGAAGCGTTCGGTCCAATCACAAACACGCAGCGGGCTATCTGAATATCGGCCCGGGAGAAATTGCGCCAGTTCTCGAGGATGAGGCGTGTGATCCTGAGAGACTCCCGAGCCTTGTCTTTCATGTCAGATTCCTCTTACACACACTACCTCATCTCAACGTCCCGCGGCGAAACCGGCGGGTGGCTTGCCAGGATCTCCGCGATCCTCTCACAGGCGTGCCCATCCCCATAAGGATTATGCCGCCGGGACAGCTCCTGGTAGTGGGCGGGGTCATCCAGCAGAGCGCCGGCCTCGTGCAGGATTCTCTCCACATCCGTGCCCACCAGCCGCACCGTCCCGGCGCGCACCGCCTCCGGGCGCTCGGTTTTTTCACGTAGCACCAATACCGGCTTGCCCAGCGACGGCCCCTCCTCCTGTACCCCACCCGAGTCGCTGA
>JACQDI010000840.1 GCA_016201195.1 Acidobacteriota bacterium
ATCGTGAACCCGGCCCCCTTGGGCGAGATCTACTACATCACCGCCAAGGCTGGCGGAATCGGGCGAGCCGAAATGGTTTTAGCCGAGTTACGGAACCTGCCGGTGGAGGTGCTCCCCGCCTCGAATCCCTTGGTTCTGGAGGCGGCCCGGCTCAAGGGGCACCACAGGGTTTCTTACGCGGACGCCTTCGCGGCGGTCACGGCCCATCGGGAAAAGGCCGCGCTGGTCACCGGAGATCCGGAACTCAAGCGTCTCTCCGAAACCGGATTCGTGCCAGTCGACTGGGTCGGGCGCTAATCCGGTTTGCCGATTGCCTCCTGGCGGCTGTAGCATGGAAATCGTGCCCCTAGCCTGCTACCTGCTCCTGCTGGCTTCTCTGCCCGGCGCTCCGCCCCTGGACCCTCTCGTCGCCAGGAAACTCGAGTCCGCCTGGGCCGCTCGCCCGCCCGGTTACAAGCCGCGCACGCGCCACCTCAACCCCGACGGCTCGCCGCAGTTCAGCAATCGGCTCTTCCTCGAGTCGAGCCCCTACCTGCTCCAGCACGCCCACAACCCGGTCAACTGGTATCCCTGGGGCGCGGAGGCCTTCGACACCGCGCGCAAGCTCGGCCGCCCTGTCTTGCTCAGCGTCGGCTATTCCACCTGTCACTGGTGCCACGTGATGGAAGAGGAATCCTTCGAAGACCTCGAGATCGCCCGCTACCTCAACGCCCACTATGTCGCCATCAAGGTCGATCGCGAGGAGCGCCCCGATATCGACGCCATCTACATGGCTGCCGTGCAGTCGCTGACCGGGGGCGGCGGGTGGCCCATGACCGTCTGGCTCACCCCCGACCGCAAGCCGTTCTACGGCGGCACGTACTTCCCGGCCCGCGACGGCGACCGCGGCGTCTCCACCGGCTTCCTCACCTTGCTACAGAAGCTCCAGCAGATTTATGCCACTGAACCCGACCGTGTCGCCGCCTCCGCCGCCGAAATCACCCGGGCCATCGAACAGTCGCTCGCCCCGAGGTCCGGCAGCGCGCTCCCCCAAGCCCGGGTCCTGCACACCGCCGTCCAGCTCTATCGATCCAACTTCGACAGCACCCACGGCGGGGCCGCCGGCGCCCCCAAGTTCCCCACCAGCCTGCCGATCCGTTTTCTGCTGCGCTACCATCGCCGCACCGGCGACGCGCAGGCGCTGCGCATGGCCACCCTGACCCTCGAAAAAATGGCCGCCGGTGGCATGTATGACCAAGTAGGAGGTGGATTCCACCGCTATTCGACCGACGCCCGCTGGCTCGTGCCTCACTTCGAGAAGATGCTCTACGACAACGCCCTGCTGGCGGTCACCTATCTCGAGGCGTACCAGGTCACCGGCCGCCAGGACTTCGCCCGCATCGCCCGCGAGATCCTGCGCTACCTCGAGCGCGACATGACCTCCCCGCAGGGCGCTTTCTACTCAGCCACCGACGCCGACAGTCCCACCCCCGCCGGAACCCGCGAGGAAGGCTATTCCTTCACCTGGACCCCCAAGGAAATCGAGGCCGTCCTCGGCCCCGAGCGCGCGCGGGCGGTCAATACCTACTACGCCGTCACGCCGCAAGGCAACTTCCCCGGTGGCCGCAGCATTTTGCACGTAGCGGGGCCCGGGAACCCGGTGGTCGAGCAGTCGCGCGACCTGCTCTACCGGGCGCGCCTGAAGCGCCCGCCCCCGCTGCGCGACGAAAAAATCCTCACCTCCTGGAACGGCCTCGCCCTCTCCGCCTATGCCCGGGCCGCGCTCGCCCTGGACGGGGGCGAGCCGCGCTACGCCGCACGCGCTGCCCGCGCCGCCGACTTTCTTTTGAAGAGCCTCCGCCGCAACGGCCGCCTGCTCCGCAGCTTCAAGGACGGCCAGGCCCGCCACACCGCCTACCTGGACGATTACGCTTTCCTCATCGCCGGCCTGCTCGATCTCTACGAGGCCACCGGCGACCCCCGCTGGCTCGCCGAATCGATCGACCTCGATCGCGTCCTCGAGAAGCACTACGAAGACGCCCAAAACGGCGGCTATTTCCTCACCGCCGACGACCACGAGCGCCTGCTCGCCCGCGAAAAACCCGCCTACGACGGCGCTGAACCTTCCGGCAACTCCGTCCAGGTTCTCAACCTGCTGCGCTTGAGTGAATTCACCACCCAGGACCGCTATCGCCAGCGCGCCGAGCGTGCTCTCAAGTTCTTCAGCTCCATCCTCAACGGCTCCCCGGCGTCTCTCTCGGAGATGCTGCTCGCCCTCGACTTCCACCTCGACACGCCCAAGGAAATCGTCATCGCCGCGCCCTCAACCGCCGCCGCCGAACCCCTCCTCGCCCGCCTGCGCTCGACTTTCCTCCCCAACCGCATCCTCGTCCTCGTCTCCCCCGCCCACGATCCATCCAAGCTTATCCCTCTGGTCGAGAACAAGCTGCCCCTCAAAGGCAAAGCCACCGCCTACGTCTGCGAAAAGCGCGTCTGCGCCCTGCCCACCTCCGACCCCGAAGTCTTCACCAAACAGCTCCGCAAGACCCAGCCCTTGGGAACCACAGATGGACACAGATGAACACAGATCAGGCCATTCTTAATCTGTGTTCATCTCCATCTTGTCTTGCAGGGCGGAGGCACGAACTTGACAATCTTGACCACACCCGGTATGCTGCCTTCAGGGAGTTGAACAGTTCAACTGTCCACCTAAGCAGTTAAATGAAACACCAATGTCTATCGTTACCGTGAAGAACAAATATCAAGTGGTCATCCCCCAGGGCGTGCGCAAGCAGGTAAGCGTCAACGTCGGCGATCTGCTCGAGGCCAAAGTGGAGAAGGGCAAGATCACCCTCACTCCCAAAGCCGTCCTTGATCGGACCGTTGTCGAGGGGAGAAAGGGCGAGCGGGGAGAATTCTTGCGGGCCCTCAGAGCAGTCCAGGCTGATGCCAAGAGAAAGGGCCTGGACAAGCTGACCATGCGTGATATCGACGCGCTGATTGCCGAGGTCCGGCGCGAGCGAATGCAGAGAACCAGCAGTAAGCGACCCGTCAAATGATCCGGGTTGTGTTCGACACCAACGTAGTCGTCTCGGCTGCCTTGAAACCTCAAGGCTTGGAATCCAAGGTGCTGGAACTGGTCGCTGATCAGCGCGTGACGCTCTGGGTTTCGCCGGCAATCCTTGCGGAATACCAGGAGGTCATGCTTCGTCCCAAACTGCCCTTAGAACCGGCTCGGGCCAAAAAACTCCTCAGCCAGCTTCGAGCCGCCGCCTCCGTGGTGCAGCCGGCGGAGATGCTGTCCATTTCGTCGGATGAAGCGAATAATCGTTTTTTGGAATGTGCTGAGGAAGCCCAAGCTGACTTTCTGGTGACCGGCAACAAGCGTCACTTCCCCAAGCGCTGGAAGGGCACCCAGGTGGTCAACAGCCGGG
>JACQDI010000841.1 GCA_016201195.1 Acidobacteriota bacterium
GGTCGATTCGCCGCCGGGAATGACCAAGCCGTGGAGGCGGTCGAGCTGGCCGGCGGTGCGCACGTAGACCGGCTCGACTCCCAGACGGGCGAGCGCCCGTCCGTGGGCCTCGAAGTCCCCCTGAACCGCCAGGACTCCGACCATCATCTACCAGCCCCGGGTTTGCAGCAGCTCGCTGGGCTCCAGCTTCGCAATGTCCAGCCCGCGCATGGCCTCACCCAGCTCTTCGCTGGCTTCGAGCAGCTTCTGCGGATCATTGTAGTGCGTGGCCGCCTTGACCACGGCCCGCGCGCGGCGCTCGGGGTCCTCGCTCTTGAAGATGCCGGAGCCGACGAAGACGGCCTCCGCGCCGAGCTGCATCACCAGTGCCGCATCGGCCGGGGTGGCGATGCCGCCCGCCGAGAAATTGGGCACGGGCAGCTTGCCGTGCTCGGCCACATATTCGACCAGCTCGAGCGGCGCTTGCAGCTTCTTCGACTCGGCCACCAGCTCTTCTTTGCCGAGCACGGTGAGCTGCTTCATCTCTTTCTGGATGGTGCGCATGTGGCGCACCGCCTCCACGATGTTGCCCGAGCCGGCCTCGCCCTTGGTGCGGATCATGGCCGCGCCCTCGGCGATGCGCCGCAAAGCCTCGCCCAGGTTGCGCGCGCCGCACACGAAAGGCACCGTGAAGTCCCGCTTGCCGATGTGGTGCTCCTCGTCGGCGGGCGTCAGAACCTCGCTCTCGTCGATGTAATCGACCTTGAGGGCCTCCAGAATCCGCGCCTCCATGAAATGGCCGATGCGCGCCTTGGCCATCACCGGGATGCTCACGCGCTCCATGATCTCGCGGATCTTGGCAATGGAGGCCATGCGGGCTACGCCGCCCTCCTTGCGAATGTCGGCGGGGACGCGCTCCAGCGCCATCACCGCTGACGCCCCGGCCCGCTCGGCGATCTCCGCCTGCTCGGCGTTGGTCACGTCCATGATCACGCCGCCCTTGAGCATCTCCGCGAGGCCGACTTTGAGTCGAAAAGTTTCATCTAGGTACATGTTGCACTCCTTTTTTGGATCGTGGAACGTGGACTCCTTCCACGATCCTTCGTCAAACTAGCGCCGGGACCCCCTCCCGCATCTCGGCTGGAGCGGGGGACTGCGCGCGAATCAGGCGCGCCAGCGTTCCCACGCCCCGCCGGATCTTGTCCGGGGTGAGGCTGGCGAAACTGAGCCGCAGCGCCCGGTGGTGCGAGCGCGACACGGCAAAAAACTTACCCGGTATAAACAGCACCTTTTGGGCGCGGGCCCGCGCCAGCAGCTCGCCCGAATCGAGCGGGGCGGGCAGTTGCAGCCACAGGTGCATGCCCCCGTCCGGAGCCAGGAATTCCACGCCCGCCGGCATCTCCGCGCGGCACGTCTTGACCGCCGCCTCCAGGCGCAGGGCCCCGTGGCGCAGCACAACGCGCCGGTGCGCGGCGAGCGACCCCTCCTCGGCGAGACGATACAGCACCGCCTGCGAGAGCTGGTCGGTGTGCAGGTCGGTCAACTGCTTGGCCGCGATCAGGCGGCGCACCACCGCGCGCGGCGCCACGCACCACCCCACGCGCAGCCCGGGAAAGGCAACCTTGGAAAAGCTGCGCAGGTAGATGACCCGGCCGTCGCCATCGAGCGACTTCAGGGTAGCGACGTCGTCGCCGTGGTATCGCAGTCCGGCATACACGTCGTTTTCGACCACGACAACCCCGTACCGCGCGGCCAGGGCGAGCAGCTCCCGGCGGGCGTCCAGCGGTATGGTCGCCCCGGTCGGATTCTGAAAGCTGGGCGTCACCACGAGTAGGCGCGGGTGATGCCGGCTCAATTCCTGCTCGAGCTCGGAGATGGAAAGTCCCGCTCGCGCGACGGCGATGCCGCGGACTTGGGCGCCGGCGGCCAGGAACAGGTCCCGCGCGCCGGGATATACAGGATCCTCTAGCAAGACCGTGTCCCCCGGGGCGACGAGGATCTTCGCCACCAAATCGAGGCCCTGCTGGCAGCCGCTCGTCACCAACAGCTCATCGCCGGCCCCCGCCACGCCTTCTTCGCGCATCTGGGAGTGCAGGAACTCGCGCAGCGGCGGGTAGCCCTCCGCCGCTCCAAGCTGCAAGATGGCGTCACCGTGCTGTTTCAGTTCGTGGGCGGCGGCCCGGCTAACCGCCTCGAAGGGGAAGATCTCCTGGTCGGGGCGCGAGGAGCTGAAGCTGATGAAGTCCTCGCTTGAGGTCCACAAGGCCTGCTGCAAGTCCGGGTCAGGGGCAGCTCCGCGAAAGCGCGATTCCCAGTCGAGCGTGGCCGCGTGCCGGGGCGCGCAAACATAGCTGCCGCGACCCACGTGGGCCTGGAGCAGCCCCTCCTTTTCCAGGATCTCGTAGGCGGCGTTGACCGTGGTCCGGTTCAGGCCAAGCAGGCCAGCCAATTCCCGGGTGGGGAGCAACTTGGCGCCGTCGGGCAGGCGCCCGCCGTGGATCCACTCCGCGATGTGGTCGTGGAGCTGCCGGTAAAGGGGTACCGGGCTCGCAGCGTCGACAGCCAGCTCTTTCCACTCCATCGACCATCCAATATAGACCATTTTGGATGGCAAAGCAAGGCCGTACAGGGGGCCGAGGGGACCCCATGACTCCTACAGAGCTACGCCCTGCGCTCATACGTTACCAGGTAAGGCTGTTGACGGGCCGGTCGCCGGCGGCCAGCCACTCGAGCAGGCCACTGATGTTCCCTTGACGGTCGTTGCCCGCCGGAATAGAATTCAGGTCGTGGACGGGATCACCATTCGATTCACTTTGCCTGCCGTGGTTGTTTTCTTTGTTGTCGAGGGTGCGCTTGTAGTCTGGCATGATAGGGCGGACGAGCGTCGCCGCAGGACCATTGAGTTCGCTGCCGCCGTGATCGCTGCGGGAACTGCGGTTTACAGTGTCCGCCTTGGGATTCAAACCAATCGTGTCTCTGCTGCGGCGCGCTTCATTGAGAGGTGGAACGACCCGAAGTCGGCTGAAATGAGGGCGGGGCTGAGGCGAATCCTCTTAGAGGCCAAAGAACTGCCAACAGGCGGGTCGGAGTGGAGTGCCGATGAAAGGGCGGCGGCGATCGTGGTTGCGCTTAACTTTTTCGAAGAGATGTCGATCGCCGTGAAATCAAGGCAGGTCGAAGAGAAAATCCTGAGAGATTTTTTCGAGACGGCTGCTGTCAGATGCTACGCTACGCTCGAAAACTGGATCAAGGAACACAGAACGCTACGTGCCCATCCAAAATGTTTCATAGAGTTCGAGCGACTCTACGACCGCTGGAGGCCTAGGCCTAGTTGACCGAACGGCCGGTCAGCCGACCTCCACCTTCCATTGGCATCGTATCCATACATTGCATAAAGGCTCAGTTCCTCAGACCCCAGTATACCACGCTGTTAACCGAACGGATGGCTCACCGTTAGTAGCCCAGTCGGTGGCGACTCGAGGGGAACCCGGCGACCGCCTCCGGTGCGGTAGTGCGCTGAGTCTTTCAGTGCGTTACCTCCGGTGCCCCCGGCCCCGGCCCAACCAGGTGTTACGTTAGAATCGTGCAATGCACCCCAGCGCCGAGCTGCTTCACCCCGCCTCCACCACCCTGCTGGTCATCGACCTCCAGGAAAAGCTCCTCCCAGCCATCTTCGAGAAGGAGCGCGTGGTGGCCAATGTGGCCCGGCTGCTCCACCTGGCCCGCATCCTGAACCTGAAGACGGTCCCTACTACGCAATACAGCCGAGGGCTTGGGCCAACCGTCGAAGAGATCGCCAGCCTGTTGCCCCAGGCGCCTCTCGACAAGACCTCGTTCGGCTGCTGCGGCGACGAGCGAATCGCGCGGGCGCTCGAAGGCTCGTCCGCACTCCTGGTAGCCGGCATCGAGACCCACATCTGCGTCGCCCAGACGGTGCTGGGCGCGCTCGCGGCGGGCTATCGCGTCCACGTCGCCGCCGATGCCACCAGCTCCCGAACCCCATCCAACATGCGGGCGGGCATCGAGCGGATGCGCGAGGCCGGCGCCGTGATCTCGTCCACCGAGATGGCCATCTACGAGCTGCTCGGCCGCAGCGACCGCGACGAGTTCAAGCAGATGCTGCCGTATCTGAAGTAGCGCGGGGCGGCTACAAGCCCTGTAGAAAGTAGTTGCATTCCCGCTCCCGGCCGATCGTGGTCAACTCGCCGTGGCCGGGGATCACGATCAGGTCGTCGTCGAGCGTTAACAGCTTGTCCCGAATCGAGCGTGGGGATACCCAGCCAGCCGGCCTGCACGTCGAGCTGCCGGGCGAGAAACAAGTCGCGCTCGCTCATGTAGACCGGAGCCCCAGTCGACCGGTGCAGCCGTGCGGCGCCGCCGATATGGTCGATGTGGGCGTGGGTGACGACGATGGCCGTCACCCGCAGTCCGTGGCGCGCCAGAATCTGCTCGATCTCCTCGAGATTGTCGCCTGGGTCAATGACCAGCCCCTGGCGCGTCGTTTCGTCGCCGAAGATGGAGCAGTTGCATTGCAACGGGCCGACGGGAAGAATCTCGTGGATCACAAGCTGTTAGTATAAAACCATGGGGGCCGTTGGATACAGCGCACTGCACGAATCGGCGGCGTGGCTGGATCTCGCGACGCGCGGCAAGATCCGCGCCACGGGCGAGGATCGCGCGCGCCTGCTGCACGCCATGCTTTCAAACGCCGTGGCGACGCTCCAGCCCGGGCAGGGCAATTACCACTTTCTCCTTAACGCGCAGGGCCGCATCCTGGCCGACGCCAACCTCTACGTCTTCGCCGGCCACATTCTGCTTGACCTCGAGCCGGAGTTGACCCAGCGCGTCTACGAGCACCTGGACCATTACATCATCGCCGACGACGTGCAGCTCGAGAACGTCACGGAAGAACTGGCCACCATCGCCGTCGAAGGTCCCAAGGCGGATGAGATCGCCGGCGTCGCCGTTCCCGCCGAGGCCGGCTCACACATCGAGTCCGACGGGATGATCATGGCCCGCACCTCGGCGAGCGGACAGCCAGGCTTGTGGTTTTTCCTCGATCCAGCCCGCAAGGCCGAGCTGATCCGCCGCTTAGAGCGGGCAGGCGCAGTGGCCGCCACCCCCGAAGAGGCTCGCGTGGTGCGCGTGGAAAACGGGTTCCCCCGCCACGGCGACGACTTTGGCGAGAGCACCTTGCCTCAGGAGACGCAGCAGAGCCGCGCCTTGAGCTTTACCAAGGGCTGCTACCTGGGCCAGGAGATCGTCGAGCGCATCCGCTCCCGGGGCCAGGTACACCGGGTGTTGGTCAAGCTGGCCATCGAAGGGACGGAGCCGCCGGAGCAGGGAAGTCCCGTCCTGGCCGGCGGGCAGGAAATCGGCAAGCTCTCAAGCCCCGTCTACTCGCCGCGCCAGGGCTGCTCGCTCGGGCTGGCAATCATTCGCCGCGACTTTGCCGCGCCGGGCACGACCGTAACCGTGGGCGGGCGGCCCGGGCAGGTGGTCCGCTAAAAGTCGTAACGCAGAGCCATCTGGAAAATGCGCGCGGCGTTGATCGTCCCGCTGATCTTGCCGAACGACGCCGGTGTCACCAGGCTGGCGCCCGGAAGGCCGAAGTTTACATTGTTCAATAGGTTGTAAGCCTCGGCGCGATACGTCACCCGGTGCCGCTCGGTGAACCGGAACGACTTTACCAGCGACAGGTCGGTGTTGAAGAAGCGCGGGCCGCGGAACGCGTTCCGGCCACCGGTGCCGATTTCGCCCGCTCCCGGGAAGCTGAACCGGGAGATCTGGTCCGGCGAGAGGAAGAACACGCCGTTGCCCCTGCGATCCACGCTGCCGATGTTGCGGTCGCCAGTATAGTTGGCCCAGGTATTCACGGTAGCCGGCCCGGTCTGGCGGCCCGAGGTAACGGTGAAGACGCCACCGGTCTGCCAGATCAGCAGCGACCCGATGTCCCAGCCGCCGACCAACGTATCCACCCACCGCGGCACGTTGCCCGCAAAGCGATGGCCTCGGCCGATGGGAAGCGTGTAGATCACCGACGAGTTGAACGAGTGCGGCCGGTCGTAATCGCCCCGCGCGCGGTTCAGTCGGAAGTTGAAGTTGTCGATGGGTTGAGTGAAGCCGTTGCCGTCGACCGACGTGTTATCGATGGAGTGGCTGTAGGTGTAGTTGGCGTTCAGCCGCAGCGCGCCCACCACCCGCCGCACGCTGACTTGCAGCGAGTGATAGTAAGATTGGCCGTCGTTGCCCCCCAGGACCACCTGGTTATACTGCGGGAAATTTCGCAGGTAGAAGGGGGAAATGCCGGCGGCGGCGTAGCGCTGATAGTTGTTGCGGTCTACCGTGTCGGCCGCCGAGGCCACCGAGCCTTGCTGAAACGTGCTGGCGCCGATCGCGCTCACCACGCTGGCAGCCGATCCAAACATGCGCACCAGGGAGTTATTTGCCGAAGAGATCGCCCCGCTGGCTTGGAAGGCCTGAATCTCCTTGAAGGATTGCAGGAAATCGCCGTAGATCCGGGACTGGTTCATGTTCAGGTCGGTGAACAGCTTGACGCCGCGCGTTCCGACGTAGCCGATGTCGAAGACCGTGTTGCGGAGAAGCTCCTTCTGGATGTTGAGGCTGAGGTGATGGACGTAGCCGGTGCGGAGATTGGGGCGGAACAGCGTGATCGAGGTCGAGCGGGTCGCCGGCAGCGTCAGCACCGGAGCGCCCGGTTGCTGCGGCAGCGGGATGCCATCGCTGAGGCGGACGTCCGATGTTCCCGTCTGGTTGGGGAAGACGGGTACGGCCTGCGAAAAGCCAGGAGTGCCGCCGTCCACCGCGCTGGTGGTGGCGCCGATGATCCGGTCATAAAAGAGACCGTAGTTGCCGCGGATGGCCATCGTGCCGCTGCCCTTGGGGTCCCAGACGAAGCCGAATCGCGGCGCGAAGTTGTTCCAGTCGTTGTTGTACCAGTTGCTGCTGCGCTGCACGGTCAGATCGGAGATCTGGCTTACGCTGTTGACAAGCGCCGCCTTGTCTACGGTGCCCTGGAGTTGGTCCCGCTCAAACGGAACACCGTAAAACTCGTAGCGCAGGCCCAGGTTCAATGTCAGGTTTGGCTTGATCTTCCAGTCGTCCTGGAAGAAACCAGCGTACTCGTGAAAGACATAGTTCCGCACGCGCGAGGTGCCCGGCGCCTGAAACTGCTGCAAGTTGCTGTAGAAGGTCTGCGTCACCAGGTCCATGCGGCCGAGCAGGTCGTTGTAAATACTCTCGAAGCGCTGGCGGTCGGCGGAGGCGATGATCGCACTGCCGGAAGGGCCGATGGTCCCCGGAGGGATGTTGCCGGAACTGGTTGTCAGGCTCACATTGGGATAGATTCCGGCGTCGTTATAGCCATACTGCAGCGTCAGCCGGACATTGATCCCGCTCTTGAAGGTGTGCTTCCCTCGGATCCAGTTCAAATTGTCGGTGATTTCGTTCACCGGCGAGTTGCGCCCTTGGGCGAAGTTCGGGAGGAGGGGATTGGTGAAGCTGTTGGCGAGGATCATAGTACCCTTCAGCCGCCCCGGGCGGACGAAATCCACGCTGGCGCTTTGATGGCCTACCCGGACTTCGTTCACCAGGTTCGGCGTGAGCACCCAATCGTCGCCCACAGCAAAACCCCAGCGGATTCCACCCTGGGATCCCTGCGGCTGCCCGGGATAGGTGGCGTCGGCATTGTTCAGCGCGTCGATTGAGCTGGTGCGAAACCAACTGTGGCGGTAGAACAGATGATTGTTGCTGGTGATGTTGTGGTCGGCCTTGATGGTGAGCTGGTCGTTGTAACTGCCGGCCGGATTGTTGAAACGGAACCCGGCCGTATTGAGGCCGTCACCGACGTCGAAGTTGTTCGGATCGGGGAGCAGCTTCAGGATGCTGGCCATTTGCGGATCGATGCCTTTGCTCCGCGGGTCGTTCTTGACAATGTCAAACGTTTGTATGTCGGAGCTTCCCGGCGCCCGCCAGCGGAAAAGCCCCGCTTTGGCTTGCGGCGTCAATACCGTCCGGTTGCGCACCACCTCCTGAGACGTGCGCTGGCCCTGGTAGTTGCCAAAGACGAAGGTTTTGTCATGCCGGATGGGGCCGCCAACCGAGGCGCCGAAGGTGTTTTGAATGAACTTAGGGCGCTTGATGGCTGGATTCGAGGCGTTGTTGAAGAAATTGTTGGCGTTCAGATCGGTGTTGCGCAGGTAATCGAAGGCGTTGCCGGTCCAGTTATTGGTGCCCGAGCGCGTGATCAGCTCGATCTGGCCCCCGGCGCTACGCCCATACTCCGCCTTGCCCCCCTCGGTGATGATCCGGAACTCGCCCACCGAGTCCGTATTGTTAGCGGTCAGCGAAAGGCCGAGCCGGGGAACCACGGCGTCGTTGACGTCGATACCGTCGAGGGTTGAGTTGTTGCTGCCCTGGCGCAGGCCATTGATGCGGGAGAAGGTTCCGTCCCCGCCGTCAATCTGCACGCCTGCCTGGAAGATGGCCAACGACAAGGGCTGGCGGCCCAACTGCGGCAGCACGTCGATATCGCGCAAATTGATCGCGCGGCCGACGCTCGTCTCCGAGGTCTGCACGCGAACCGTGCTGGC
>JACQDI010000842.1 GCA_016201195.1 Acidobacteriota bacterium
AGCCATGGGCGGGATGGCCGCGGCCGAGCCTCCGGCCGAGCCGATCGACTGCACGACGATGGAGTCGCTGCCGAGGGTGACCACGCGGGTCAGCGAGTTGCGCAGCTCCTCTTCCGACACGCGGCGCCAGCGCGTGTTGGGTGGCTCGTTGAAGGCCACGTGGCCGTGGTAACCGATGCCGCCGCAACAGGTGTCGATGCCGCCCACCTCGCGGATCTTCTCGCTGATCTCATCAATGCGGAACGGATCGGGCGCCCAGTGATGATCGAGGGGCAGCCGCAGTTCCTCGTCAATCGCGCCGACCAGGTTGGACCGCAGGTGCTGGGTGAAGCTCAGCGGGTGAGAGAGGGAGATGGGCCGCCCCTGCCAGTCCAGGAACTCGTCCATCTGGAAGAGGAAGACGTTTTTCCAACTGATCCGCTCTCGGTTAGTGATTTCCGCCAGCATCGGGTACTGCTTCACCGGCCCCACCGGCAGGATCAGCCGGGTCGGCTCCCCGCGCTCGTTGTTGGCGCGGATCTCGTCGGCGACCGAGCGCGCAAAGTGCGCCAGCAGCGCCGGAATATCTGGAAACAAGCGGAACTTCAGGCGAACCTGACGCTCGAGCTCGTCGATCGGCATTTCCATCAGGCGCATGAGGGGATGTTACCATTTGTTGATTTGACGAGTGAAAACCCAAGCCGCCGCCACTGGCTTATTCTCGCCCTGCTGTTTTTTTCCATCACCATTAACTTGCTCGACCGGCAGGTGCTGTCGCTGGTGGCGCCCATTTTGCGGGACCAGTTTCATCTCAGCAATACGCAGTACTCCTATATTGTTTTCAGTTTTCTGCTGGGGTTGACTCTGGCGCAGGCGCCGGCGGGGGCGCTGATGGACCGGCGGGGGGCCCGGTTCGGCATGGTGTTCATTACCCTGTGGTGGTCGGCGGCCAATGCGCTGCACGCGCTCGCCCGCAGCGTGGCGGCCTTCAGCGTGTTCCGGTTTCTGCTGGGGGTGGGGGAGAGCGGCAACTACTCGGCGGGCGTCAAGGTGATCGCGCAGCGGTTTCCGCCCCAGCAGCGGGCGCTCGCGGGGGGCATCTTCAACACCGGATCGGTGGTTGGGGCGCTGATCGCCCCGTACTTCATTCTGTCGATCGCCACGCGGTACGGCTGGCAGATGGCGTTTCTGCTGCCGAGCACGCTGGGGCTGTTGTGGGTGGCGCCGTGGCTTGTGGTATACGGTCCGGAGACCGCGAACCCCGGCGCGGCGACGGCCACGTCGTTTGCTCCACTACTGCGCTGCCGGCAAGTGTGGGGAATCATGCTGATGCGGGCGCTGAGCGGGCCGGTGAATCATTTTTATTGGTACTGGCTGCCGGAGTATCTGCGCCGGGAACGGAGCTTCAGCCTGGAGCAGATCGGCATTTGGGGCGGCCTACCGTTTTTTTTCGGCGGCCTGGGCAACGTGGCCGGCGGGGGCGTGTCGAGCCTGCTGATGGCGCGCGGCTGGACGGCGGACCGCGCCCGCAAGGCGGCCTTCGCCCTGGCCGTGGCGTTGTGTTTTTCGAGCCTCGGTGTGCCCCTGTGCGCGACCGGTTACCAGGCCCTGGCGCTGATTTGCGGGGCCTCGTTCGGCATCGGGACCTTCGCCGCCACCTGGATCGGCGCGGTGGGCGACCTGTTCCCGCAGCAGGTCACCGCGCGGGTCACCGGCCTCGCCGGCATGACCGAGGGCTGCATGAACATGGCGCTCACCCTCGCCACCGGGGCGGTGGTCGACCGCTACTCCTATTTTCCGGTGTTCATGGGCGCGGGGTTGATCCCCGTGCTGGCGCTCGCTTCCCTGTTTGTCTTGGTGCGGCGCATCGAGCGGGTTTCTGTATAATCGGCGTCATGTGCAAACGTTTAACCGTGCTGAGCCTGGTGCTGGCGACGGTCTGCGGCGCGTTCTCTCTTGAACAGATTTTGAGCTCGCCGTTTCCCTCGTCGCTGGTGGCCGCGCCGGCTGCAGGGAAGATCGCCTGGGTCCAGAACGCGCGTGGGGTGCGCAACATCTGGGTGGCCGAGCCGCCCGACTACAAGGGCCGCCCGGTGACGGTGTACAAAGCCGACGACGGCCAGGAACTGCTCGAGCTCCGGTGGACCCCCGACGGCCGCGCTATCGTTTACACGCGCGGTGGGGCGCCCAATCGCCAGGGCGAATATCCCAACCCGCGCAGCGATCCGGCGGGCGTAGCCCAGGCCGTGTGGGTGGTGACCGTGAGCGGCGACGAGCCGCGGCAACTCGGGGAAGGGACCTCGCCCGCGGTCTCTCCCAAGGGCGATCGCGTTGCCTTCCTGCGCAAGGGGCAGATCTGGTCGGCGCCGCTCGACGCAAACGGCAAGGCATCCCAACTGATTCACGCCCGGGGCGATTGCGGCGCGCTGCGCTGGTCGCCCGACGGATCGAAGCTGGCGTTTGTGAGCAACCGGCGCGACCACAGTTTCATCGGCGTCTATGACCTGGCGTCGAAATCGCTGCGCTACCTCGATCCGAGCGTCGACCGCGACTCGAACCCGGTCTGGTCGCCCGACGGGCAATCGATCGCCTTCCTCCGCGTGGTGGCTTCGCGGCAAATCTTCCTGTTCGGCCCGAAGCGCAGCGCCGAGCCGTGGTCGATCCGCATCGCCGGGGTCGGCGACGGGCGCGGCCGCCAGGTCTGGCGCGCTGAAGAGGGGAAGGGAAGCGTCCTGTGGCCCGTGGTGACCGAGAATCAACTGCTGTGGGCCGCCGGGGACTGCCTGGTGTTCCCCTGGGAGCGCGACGGGTGGAACCACCTCTACTCAATCTCGACCCAAGGCGGCAAAGCGGCGCTGCTAACGCCGGGCGAGTTCGAAGTCGAGCACGTCTCACTGATGCCTGATGGCAAGCAGGTTTTGTTTTCGTCGAACCAGGGCGACATCGACCGCCGGCACATCTGGAAGGTCGCGGTTACCGGGGAGCCGCCCGCGGCGGTGACCACCGGCAGCGGCATCGAATGGGGGCCGGTGGCGACGAATGACGGTAAGGCGGTCGCCTTTCTGCGGTCCGATGCCCGGCGCCCGGCCCGCGCTGCCATCGCGATCGGATCGGGCTCCCCGCGGGATCTTGCCCCTGATTCGATGCCGGCTGATTTCCCGTCGAGCGAGATGGTCGAGCCGCAGCAGGTGATCTTTTCGGGCGCCGACGGCATGCGGATCCACGGCCAACTCTTTCTGCCGCCGAAGATGGCGCCCGGCGAGCGCCACCCGGCGGTGGTTTTCTTTCACGGCGGCTCGCGCCGCCAGATGCTGCTCGGCTGGCACTACCGCGACTACTACCACAACGCCTACGGGATGAACCAATACCTGGCGAGCCGTGGCACCATCGTGCTCGCCGCAAACTACCGCAGCGGGACCGGCTACGGGATGGAGTTTCGCGAGGCGCTGAACTACGGCGCCCGCGGGGCGAGCGAATTCAACGACGTGCTCGGCGCGGGCCTGTACCTGCGGAGCCGGCCCGATGTCGATCCCCAGCGCATCGGCCTGTGGGGCGGGTCTTATGGCGGTTACCGCACGGCGATGGGGCTGGCCAAGGCCTCGGACCTGTTCGCCGCCGGCGTCGATCTGCACGGGGTGCACGACTGGAACGAAGGGATCCGCAACTTCGTTCCCAGCTACGACCCAGAGGCCGACCGTGATGCCGCGCGGCTGGCCTTCGAATCCTCGCCCATGGCCTATGTGAAAACCTGGCGCTCGCCAGTATTGCTGATTCACGGCGACGACGACCGTAACGTGAATTTCAACCAGAGCGTGGAGCTGGCCGAGCGGCTCCGCAAGCAGGGGGTGCCGCTGGAGCAACTCGTGTTTCCCGACGAGATCCACGGCTTCCTCACCCACTCGCGGTGGCTGGAGGCCTACCATGCCGCCGCCGATTTCTTCAACCGCTATCTGGAGAGCAAGAAATGAATCGCCGCGATTTCGTTGTTTCCGCCACCGCCTTGTCGATGGCGCGTGTTTTCGGTGCGAATGATCGCATCCGCATCGGACTGATCGGGACCGGCGGCCGCTGCATGTACCTGGCCGGCATTCTCAAAAACCAGCCCGGCGCCCAGATCGTCGCCGCCTGCGACGTCTACGAGCCTCGCCGCCTGGATGCTGCGCAGAAGATGGGCGCTGATCCCGTGGCCGACTATCGCGAGGTGCTCGACCGCAAGGATGTGGACGCCGTCGTGATCGGCGCTCCCGACCACTGGCACACGCCGATGACCCTCGACGCAGTCGCCGCAGGCAAGGACGTATATGTCGAGAAGCCGGTGACCCACGACCTGAGCGAAGGCGACAAGCTCATCGCCGGGGTCGAGAAGTCCGGCCGCATCGTCGCCACCGGCACCCAGCAGCGAAGCTGGGACCACTACCTGCTGGCGAAGCAGATCGTCGAATCGGGCCGGCTCGGCCAGATTACCTTGGTCCAGTGCTATTGGTATCAGAACTACCTGCGACGCCAACGGCCCGATGCCGAGATCGACTCGGCCAAGCTCGATTGGAAGAAATGGCTGGGCCCGGCCCGCGAGCAGCCGTTCGACCCGGTCCGCTTCCGCCGCTGGCGCTTCTTCTGGGATTTCGGCGGCGGCATCTTCACCGACCTCATGACTCACTGGATCGACGTGATCCAGTGGTTCATGGGGAGCCCCTCGCCGAAGGCCGTGCAGGCCATGGGCGCCGTTCACGCCGTCAAGTACCTGGAGTGTCCGGATACGGTGAACGCCTCGATGCAGTTCCCCAACGACTACACGGTGGTCTACTACGGGACGATGGTGGGATCGCTCGACGGCGGCGGCATCATTTTCCGCGGCTCGGAAGCGATGATGAAGCTCACCCGCGACGGCTTCGCGGTCTGTCGCGAAGGCCAGATCCCCGCGGAGAACACGGCGCTCCCCGAGCCGGTGATTCAGGCGAAGAACACTGGCGACGGAACGGTGGCCAACTTGCAGAATTGGCTCGACTGCCTGCGCACCCGCAAGCAGCCCAACGCGAACGTCCGCGCCGGGGTGGAAGCCGCCCGGACCTCGCACCTGGCCAACCAGGCGATGCGCAGCGGCAAGCTCATCTCGCTATGACGGGTCACTCCCGGGGCTTACTCTGCCGGAGGGTACAGGTGGAGCTCGGGCATGCGAAAGTGCTTTCGGTTGTCGGTCATGAGCAGCAGTCCGTTAGGCCACGGCGGTAGCCGCTATCGTGACGTCGGTCAACGACAGGGTATGACCCTTCTTAGCCCAGTCGTTCCGGAGCAAACCGGCGCGCCTGGCGATTTCTCAAGTCACCTCCCGGTAGTCCAGTCGTCGTAGAAACGCATCCGTCTTCGCTGCCTCGTGGGGCCTCAGCCCGGCGTAGACCTCGGTCACGATGATCGAGCAGCAAGCGAGCATGTTACCCTGCTCGAGCAAACCCTCCAGTAACTCCGGACGGCCTCGCTTTCCGTTCAGACAGTCAATGATGACGCTGGTATCGAGGAGGTAGGTGGCCATCAGCGCTTCCTGCGGATCGCCGCGAAGCGCTTTTCGTCGGCCCGGCGCATCCGCTCGACCCAGGCTGCCG
>JACQDI010000843.1 GCA_016201195.1 Acidobacteriota bacterium
TTGTCCCGCTCGTTGAAGTAGTGCAGGTAGCAACGCAGGGCGAAGAGGAACCGCTTGGCCTCCAGCAGCTCGGGCCGCGATTCCTCCTGAAGGTACTCCTCGGATGCAGGGAGCAGGCCGGGCGCGGCATGCGCCAGTTGGGCCAGCCAGCAAGCCACCTGGAAATCCCGCAGCCCGCCGGGGGCTTCCTTGATGTTGGGCTCGAGGTGGTAGATGGTGCCGCCGTGCTTGGCATGGCGCGCGCCGGTCAGCTTGGCCAGGCCACGCACCAGGGGCTCCCGCTCGCGGACGTAAAACGCCGGGAGCCGCTCCACCAGCCGCTCCATCACCGTCCGGTCGCCGGCCAGGTAGCGCGCGTCGAGCAGGCTGATGTGCAGCTCGGTATTATCAGGGGCCAGCGTGGTGGCTTCCGCCGGGGTGCGCACCGAGTGGGAGGCCCGCATGCCGCCGTCCCAGAGATCCCGCAGGAATGCAGAGAGAGTATCCTTCGCCGCGCCGGCGGCGGAGTGCTTGTCGAACAGGAACAACAGGTCCACGTCCGACCAGGGGAACAACTGCCGCCGCCCATACCCGCCGACCGCGGCCACGGCCACGCCGGAGGAGCTGCCGTCGCCGAACGACTGGGCAAACAGCGCCGCCACCCGCGCATCGACCGCGTCCGATCGACGGCGTACAGCCGCCAGGCCGTCCCCGGTCTCAAAGAATTGCTGCCGGACTGCGTCGGTCAGAGCGCGCCCTCTCCTCGATCGTTGTTGCGGATGCGGATGGCGTCTTCTACCGAGGAAATAAAAATCTTGCCGTCGCCCAGCTTTCCCGTGCGGGCCGCATCGCCCAACGTCTTGACGATTTCTTCCACCCGGTTGTCCGGCACGACCACTTCGAACTTTACCTTCGGCAGCAGGTCGACGGTGTACTCCTGGCCGCGATAGACTTCGCGATGGCCTTTCTGCCGTCCATGCCCCCGCACGTCGGAAATGGTCATCCCATCGACACCGATATCCTTGAGGGCTTCTCGAACGTCCTCCATCTTGTGCGGTTGAACAACGGCTTCAATTTTCTTCATTTGAGAAAAGCCCCCTTCCAAAACCTTTGACTTTTGACTTTTGACTTTTGACTTGGTTCTTATCCTTCAAAATTGTATCCCTCCTCCCCGTGCTGCGAGAGGTCCAGCCCCTCGATCTCCTCGTCGCGTCCCACGCGCACCCCGACGAGCTGATCGACTACTTTGAGGATAATCCAGGTGCCGGCGCCGGCGAGGACCCAGCCGATCACAACGGCCGCAAGCTGGTGCAGGATCTGGCCGGGGTTGCCGTCGACGAGGCCCATGGCCTGGGCGTGGCCGGAGGCCTCCTTGAGCCCGTTGTTGATGGCGTTGGTGGCGAAGACGCCCGCGGAGAGAGTGCCGATGGTGCCGCCGATGCCGTGTACGCCGAAGGCGTCGAGCGAGTCGTCATAGCCGAACTTGCCCTTCACCACCGCCACCATCAGGTAGCACACCACGCCGGCCACGAACCCGATGAGCAGGGCGGGCATGGGCTTGACGAAGCCGGAGGCGGGGGTGATGGTGGCCAGGCCCGCCACCGAACCGGAGATCGCCCCCAGCGCGCTGCACTTGCCGTTGCGAAACCATTCTCCGAGCGACCAGCCGAGCGCCCCGGTAGCTCCGGCGAAGTGGGTGGCCACGAAGGCGCTGGTGGCCAGGCTCGACGCGGCGATGGCGCTGCCGGCGTTGAATCCGAACCAGCCCACCCACAGCAGGCAGGCCCCGATGAAGCTCAGCACCACGCTGTGCGGCTTCATCGGCTCGTGAGGGTAGCCGTGCCGCTTGCCCAGGTAGAGCGCGTTCATCAGCCCGCCTTTGCCCCAGATCATGTGGGCCAGCGGGAAATACACCACCAGGGACCACAGCACCGAGAACAGGGCCATGGCCGAGAACTTCATGCGCTCGGCGAAGGCTCCGCTGATCAGCGCCGGGGTGATGATGGCGAACATCAACTGGTAGATCATGTAGGTCTGGTGGGGGACGGTGGAGCCGTAGTCGGCGTTAGGATCGAGGCCGACGCCGCGCAGGAACGCGTACTGCAAGCCGCCGATCACCGGGGTTCCCTCGCTGAAGGCCAGGCTGTAGCCGACCACGGCCCACAGCAAAGTGATCAGGGCCATCAGGATGAAGCTCTGCATCATGGTGCCGAGCACGTTCTTGGTCCGGACGAGGCCTCCATAGAAGAGGGCCAGGCCCGGCCCGGTCATCATCAATACCAAAGCGGCGCTCACCAGCATCCAGGCGTTATCGCCCGCGCTGAGCGCCGGAGGGGCGGTTTGCGCCGCCGCCGGGATCGCCAACAGGCACAGCAGCCATGGGGTTAGCCATAGGGTTCGTCGCATTTTCGAAACACTCCCGTATTCAGTCTGTCACCGCAGGGTACCAGGACCCAAACGAAAGTTTCTATGGAGGCGATTGATTATTTCTATGAAGGGGCGGGCGCAAACCCGCCCCCCGTGAGAGGTTACTTCACTTTGAGGAAGATGATCACCAGGGTGTACAGGGCCAGGGACTCGATCAGGGCGAGGCCGAGGATCAGGGCGAACCGGATGGCCGCCGCTGCCGCCGGGTTGCGGGCCATGCCCTCGGAAGCCGCCGCCACCGCCCGCGCCTGCCCCAGGCCACAGAGGCCCGACGCGATGGCCATGGCGAAGCCGGCGGTGATGGCCACCCAGTGACGGTTGGCCGCCGGGGTGGTGTCCCCCGCTTCTCCCTGCGCCAGAACCGGCGACGCCCAGCACAGCAGCGCCGCGAACAACAGCAAAATCGAAACCGCTCTCAATGACATTGTCGTTTCTCCTTGTATGAAATTCTCCCCCGGAGGTGGTTCCCGGACACCCCTCTTGCAGCCGGGCTCACACGGAAGAGGAAAGGATCGTGGAACGTGGATCGTGGATCGTCGGCTCGCGGGCCCACGATCTACGTTCCACGATCTACGATCAGTGGTCTTGCGCTACGGCACCCTGCACATATACCATCGTGAGCAGCATGAAAATATAGGACTGCAAGAATGCGACGAAGACATGCAGGCCCATGAAGACGG
>JACQDI010000797.1 GCA_016201195.1 Acidobacteriota bacterium
GCCAGGGATTGACCTTCCGCGCGTCGGGGCCCTGGCCGCCCTACAGCTTCGCTCCCCCGCTCGGCATGGAAGGACGCTCGTGAGCTACCTGCTCTACTGCGTTTTTCACGAACAGGGGCTGGCCCTGGCTGAGTTGCCCCCAGGAGTGGACCGACAATCCGTCTTCGTGCTGTCCTGCCAAAGGTTGACCGCAGCCGTTTCCGAGCTGGCAGTCCCGCAGCCGGATCGCACGGACTTTTCCCATCTGCTGGCGTATGAAAGAACGGTGACTTGGTTTCATCGCCGCGGGACCGTCATTCCCATGCGCTACGGATCCATATTTGCGGAACTGTCCGAAATTACCGGCCTGCTGGAGGAGCGCCGCGAGCAGTATTCGTCGCTGCTCGAAGACCTGGACGGCCTGGAGGAGGTAGGCGTCCGGGTATTGCTGGAACCTTCCGCTGTCGCGTCGCCCGGCCGCCCCCCGGCGTCGGGGACAGCCTATCTGGCCTCCCGGAAAGAACATTACGAGGCCCTGGACCGCAGCGCCCGGGAGCTGGAGAGAGCCCTGCACGGGCTTTATGCGCGGAGCCGGCGCGAATCCCGCGAGTTGCCGGGACGTCGCCTGCTCTCCCTCTACTTCCTGGTCCCGCGGGGATCCGTGGAGGGGTTTTGCCGGGCGGCGGAGAGCCTGGGAAACGGCATGGCCGGGAAGCTGCGGTGGAGCGGTCCCTGGCCGCCTTACAATTTCGTGCACGCCGATCTGGGAGCGAGCTGAAACCCTACGCCACGTTAGAAGAAGAACTTCAACCCAAACTGGATGATCCGCATCGGGTTCCGCAACCCGCGGACCTCGCCCATCCGGGTGCCGTCCGGCGTGATCGAGTTGATGCTCGAAAATCCAATCCCGTTCGGATCGCCAAAAAACGGCGTATTGAACGCATTGAAAAACTCCGAGCGGAATTGGACCTTGAACCGCTCTTTAATGTCGAAATTCTTGAACATCGAGAGGTCGAAGTTCCGCTGGCCGGGACCGGATATGATGTTGACCCCGGAGTTGCCGTAATGGCACAGGTCCGGGCGCGTCGGGATGTTGCAGGTGGCCCGCTGGAAGGCCTGAGGGTTGAACCACAGATCGCGGGTCGGATTGTCGCGGCGGCCGTCGGCGATACGGTCGGGGCGGGCGGGGCCGCTGCCGACATTGAGATCTCCAGCACCCTCGCCCACCGTGAACGGGAAACCGGTCCGGACCGAAATGACTCCATTGCTCTGCCAGCCGCCCAGCGCATACTTGATCGGGCCATGCAGGTTCTTGCCCGGCAACTCCCAAACAAAATGCGCCACCATGTTATGCGTCTGGTCAAACCGGAAGCGGCCACGGGAGGCCCGGCGGTTATTGCGCGCGTCCTGGAAAGCCGCGCCCTCGTTGCCCCCGTTTTCGCCATCGCCCATGCCTTTGCTGAAGGTGTAAGCCAGCCCGAATCCGATTCCCCGTGCAAACCGCTTGTCGACCTTCACTTGCAAGCCCTGGTAGAAGGAATTGCCATAGCTGTCCAGGTAGCGAATGGTCCCCTGCGTTTGAATCCCCAGAGCCGGCGCGGCCGGATCGTAAAACTGCTGGTAGGGCCGCCGGGGTTGCACATTGTTGTCCGAAGACGGAAGTGCGTCATTCCAGTTGCCGATGCTATTGCCCGTGTGGGTGCCCTTGGTGCCCACATACCCGACGGTGAGCGCCGTGTTGAGCGGCAGCTCACGCTGGATGTCGAGGCTCCACTTCCATACATCACCGTCCTTGGTATCGGGTTTTATGTGCAGCACATTTACCGGCCTCGAGGCGGCCGCTACCCCGGATTGCGTGAGGAAAGGATCGTTGAACGTGAGGACGGGGACGCCGGCGCGATATCTGCGGGTGGCGACCGAATACGTGTTCCCATCGACGGCGACCACTGAAACGGGCGTCGCCGCGTCGGTCACGGAGTCGTATTGCAGGCTGCCCGATTTGGGCGGCATCAGGTTCAGGATCGTCCAGGTGTTCATGTGATTGAGGTTGTCGAACCATCCGCCGCCGATCCGAACCACCCACTTGTCCGCCGGGCGGTACGCGATGCCAATGCGCGGCATGAAAAACTTGACGTCCTGCTTGAACAGCTTGACCGCGCCTTTCGCATCGACCGAAGCCGGAAAGATGGTGTTAATCGTGCGGCCGTCGGGCGTCTTGTAGCCGCCGCCTCGTCCCACGTCGGCGCCCTCGCCCACAAAGTCGAGCGTCCGCCACAGCCCTTGGCGGTCGACCGGAACGCCGTCGAAGTCGAAGCGGAAACCCAGGTTCAGCGTCAGCTTCGACGAAAACTTCCAGTCGTCGTTGATGTAGGCGCCCCAACGAGTGGATCGCGGAAACGTTGCGGGTTCTCCCTCCGGTGTCAAGGTCGTGCTCGGAAGGCCCATCAGGAAGGAGGCAAAATTGTAGCCGGTTTCGTTGCCACCGAAATTAAACTGGCCCTGCGCCAGGTTGGCCCCGGCCCTCTCCATCGAGACTCTGTAAATCTCGCCTCCCATTTTCAGATTGTGCTTGCCCCGGATAAGCGAGAGATGGTCGCCGCCCTGATAGGTCACCATGCGGTCCAGGCCGTTGCCGTTGATCCGCTCCCCGATGGTGAAGCCCAGAATCGGGACGCCCTGCTCGCGAGGAGTGAGCTTGCGATTGCCGTCGTTGGGCTGGCGGAATTGCCCGATCCCCAGCGAGTCGATATCGAAGCCGCCGCCGGTATTGTGCAGCGAAATCAACGTGTCATTGGAGACATTGAACCCGAACCGCAGCTCGTTAACGGTGTTTTGGTTGAACGTGTGCACATACTGAGTCGCCAGATTGGCCACGTGAGACGGCGTGAAGACCGGGAAATTCGGGTTGATGTAGTTGTTGTCAGTTCGGGACCAGTCAATCGCGATGCGCCCGAAAAGCCGGTTCTTGTCGCTGATGTAGTGATCGACGCGGCCAAAGTATTGGTTCGCGCTGATCGGCTGGTTGATGCCCTTGCGGACCGTGAAGTCGAGCGGGTCGGTCTGGATAAACTCCGCTGGAGGCAGGAACTGTTTGATCACGTTGACCGCCCCCGGATGAATCCGGGACTGCGGCACGATATTGTTCGTAAACGGCGTGCCGTTGTTGAGCGGATCATAGATCAGGATCGGCTGCCGGAACAGCCTGCCGGTGGCCGGGTTGATGGTCCCCCTCGCCAGCACCGAGAAATCGCCGGCGCGGAAGCTGTCGGGCGGGAAGAATGCGCTCTGGACCTATTGTACACGCTCGCGACGCGACTCCCAGTTGAACGCCCAAAATGTCTTGTTCTTGATGAGCGGCCCGCTGACCACGACTCCGAACTGATTTCGCCGCAGCCGGTTCTTGGGGGCCCGGGTGGCGCCGGACGCGACCTGGAAGTTCAGGAAATAATCTTCGGCATCGAACTTGTCGTTGCGCAGGAACTCGAACAGCGTGCCGTGCAGACTGTTGGTGCCGCTCTTCATGGTCATGGTGGTCACGGCGCCGCCGCCGAACCCGTACTCGGACGAATAGGCGTTGGTCTGGATCTTGAACTCCTCCAGCGCCTCCACCGAAGGCACGAAGTTGGTGATGTGAATGCGCGGGTCCTTGGCGTCCACCCCGTCCAGGCTGACCACCTGGTGGATCTCGCGCTGGCCGTTGGCGCTCACCGAGAAGCCCTGCCCTGGGATCGGGAAGCCGCCCAGACCGTCGCCACGCCCGGTGCGCTCTCCGAACTGCACCCCGGGCACAAGCACCGCCAGGCTGACCACGTTGCGGCCGTTGAGCGGCAGCTCGATGATCCGCTTGTTCTCGATCACCCCGCCGACCGTGGCGTTCTCGGTGGTCAGCAGGACCGCCGCAGCCGAGACTTCGACCGTCTCGGTCACCTGGCCCAGTTGCAGAGCGAAATCCTGGCGGACTTGCGCCGCGGTCTCCACGCGCAGGCCCCGAACCGTCTCCGCCTTGAATCCCTGCAGCTCGCACCGGACCTCGTAGTTGCCGACCTCCACAAGCGGGAAAGTATAGTTGCCCGTCTCGTTCGTCGTAGCCGTACGTGACACGCCGGTGCCCGTATTGGTGATCGTCACCCTGGCGCCGGGCACCACTGAGCCGCTGGCGTCGGTCACCAGCCCTTGAATCTCCTGGGTCGACGACTGCGCGAACGCGGACGGCGCAAGCCCCCCTGCCAGCAAGAGAACGGCGAGCCAAACCACAAACGTGTGCCCCTGGTGAAGCTTCATAAGAAACCTCCGTTTGTGTCATTCTTCAACGGCACAGGGAATGATGTCAAGCGCAATCGCATCCCGATCCCACATTCCCCACCACGCATCTATCGCGCGGCTGCGGAGCCGTTGCTCCTCCGCAACATCAGTCGGCTGTCGAGGGGATGTCTTGTCCACGGCGGTTTCGTCGTCCTGTTATTCCTGCTCGCCTTCATCTATGACGACATCCTCAAAAGCCTTGCCCGCGCGGGCGGCATCCAACGCGGGCGGCATTCAACTTGACAATGGACGGACGGACACATTACTCTGCATGATGGGAGAGGGGAATCACGTGATGACTTCTAAACTGTTTTGGACACTTTGCCGGTGTCTCCTGCTGGCCGCTGCGTTGTCAGCCCAGACCACCTCCACCGAGGTGCTGGGGACGGTCACCGACCCGTCGGGCGCGGTGATCCCGGGCGCCAAAGTGACCCTACTGAGGGCGGCCACAGGCCAAAGCCGCGAGGTCACGACCAGCTCGGACGGCAACTACTCGTTTCCCCTGATCGATATTGGCGAATACAGCGTCAGGGTGGAGGCCCAGGGCTTTAAGACCCAGGAGAAAACGGGCATCGTCGTGCAGTTGCAGCAGAAGGCCCGCCTCAACTTCGAGCTGGCC
>JACQDI010000798.1 GCA_016201195.1 Acidobacteriota bacterium
GCTTTAGGATTTTTGAGGTTTCGTCGAGCTTTGGTGAGTTGCCTCCGTTAGCGCCTCCGCGCAACAAGCCCTGCTCCGGAGGGGAGCAGGGCTTTTTTGTGTCTTATGGGACGACCGTGAGGCCTTCGGTGGCCGCGGCGCGCCGAAGGCGCCGCTTGAAGCAGGCAAACAGGGGTCGACCCAGCCACAAGGCGGAACAGAGCTGGAGGGCCTCGCAGCCGCGCAATCGGTGCCGGTCAATCAGAAGCTCTGCGGGCGCCAGAACCGCTGAGGTCAGTTCGACGACATAGAGCGGGTTCCAAGTCGGCCAGAAAACGCGCGTTTTTGCGCTTGATGGTGCTCGTTGGAAAGCCGCTTCTCCTTCAGGCCCCTTGCAAGGGCGGAGAGGACCTCCGCATATGTGGCCACGCTGGTGGAGACCTGATCCACATTTTCCTTTACAAGGGTGAAGACTGCAGCACTGCCTGCCTCGACGAAGTAGAGTTTGGCCAGGGCCGAGGTGTCCAGGAAGAGCACTAACGGCGATCCTCGGATACCATTTCTGCGATCGATTTCCCGGGTCCAAGAACGGCTGGCTTCGGTCTTCCACGGATACGGAACTTACCTGTGGGGAGACGGATGTTGCCTTTTGCGATCAAAGCCGGCGAGGGTCTTCGCCCGCTCCTGATCCTTCAGGCTCTGGGTGGGCAAGATGCAAGCGATGGGCTTGCCCCGGTCGGTGATTTGAACGGTTTGTCCGTTGCGGACCAAGCGAAGGCACTGGCCCGGGCGATTCTCGAGTTCTGGGCACTTCTAGCATCCCGCCGGATCAGCTAAGATCGTAATTGCATGGAACCCACTCGCAAGGCGGATTCCGCCGAGCCCCCGGAGCAATTGAGGGCGCGCATTGAGGAGTTTGTGCGGGCCTGCCGGGAGCCGGCGGTGCTCGAGCCGGGGGAGAAGACGATCCGGATCGAGGAGGAGGGCGGCCGCTACGACTTGCAGATTCAGGGCAGCGGGCTGGTGCTGCACGCCTGGGACGCGGAGACAAGCTTGGTTCGCCGGGTGGTGGGCGTGCGGGGGATGGAGCGGGGGCGGCTCGAGCTGATTACGCGGCGGCTGGGGCGCGGCGAGGGGCAGTTGCTGGTGCTGGACCTGGCCCGCGCCGGCGCCCAGCAAGAGCGCCTGGCGGGGCGCCTGGAGTTCCGGGAACGGTTCCGGCGGATCCTGGCGCGGGAATTCGGAGGCTGGGAGCTCGCGCAGATCAGCGCGGCGGCGGACCTCGAACACTCCCTGTCGCCGGCCTACACGCGGGCTGTTCTGCGGCAAGGGCAGCGCGCGTTTGCGGTGATCGGTGCGGATCCGGAGGCGGACTCGGCGGCCTGCGATCCCATCCTTTCATTCGGGCTGATCTGGCTCGACTATCTCCGTGGGCGGGAACCGAAGCGCGTGGTCGAGGGGCTGAAACTGTTTGTGCCGCACGGGCGGTCGGCCACGACCGGGAACCGGTTGGCGCATCTGGATCGGGAGCGGGCAACCTATGAGCTATATGAACTAGCTTCCGACGGTTCGGTGGCTCGGGTGGAGGAAGCGAGCTATCCCAACCTGGCCACCACCCTCGAGCCGGCCCTGCCGGCGCCGGAGTTGAGTGGTGTGGTGGCGGGATGGGTGGAGCGCCTCGAAACGCGCTTTGGCGCGGAGCGTGTGGTGCGGGCCGACGGGCTGATCTCGCTGCGGCTCCGCGGGCTCGAATTTGCCCGGGCCTGGGGGCGGGTGATGACCTATGGCCCGGACGAGACCTGCCCGGTGAGCACAGCGAATTTTGACCGGGTGGAGGAGCTGGCGGCGAGGCTGGACCGGGCCCGCCGGGCCGGGAACGCGGATCCGCAGGACTGGCTCTACCGGGCGGAGCCGGAGCGCTGGCTGGAGTCGCTGGTGCGGCGGGACCTCAGCAAGGTGGACGGCGCGCTCCTGCCCGACCCGCTCTATTCCCAGGTGCCGGCGATAGCGGGTTCGGATCGGGGCATTCTGGATCTGCTGGCCGTGGACCGGGACGGGCGACTGGCGGTGCTCGAACTGAAGGCCGCCGAGGACATTCATCTGCCGCTCCAGGGCCTGGATTACTGGATGCGCGTCAAGTGGCACCTGGATCGGGGCGAGTTCCCGAAGCGCGGCTACTTTCCGGGCCTGGAAATCGAGCCGAAGCCGCCGCGCCTGCTGCTGATTTCGCCGGTGTTTGACTTTCACCCCACCACGGAGACGATTCTGCGATACTTTTCCCCGAAGCTGGAGGTGGAGCGCGTGGGCCTGGGCGCGGAGTGGAGGAGCGGGTTAAGAGTGGTGTTCCGGGCGCGGGGAGCGGAGAGGCCGGGAGATGGGCCGCGCATGAGCGCCCATCAAGGCGGATGATGGAAATCTTTCAACAGATTCGAGGCGCGTTACAGAATTTGAATCCGCATGACGTGCGGGAGCTGGCCGAGCAGCAGTTTACCGTCGGTGTGCTGGCCGAAGACGACGAAGCTTGGCAGCGGGCGGTGGGCTTTCTGATGCCGGCGGAAATCTCGGAGCGGAAAGCGCAGGAAGCAGGGCGGCACATCCTGCGAGTGGAGACGGAGGCGGACCTGGAGCGTTGTGATTTCGGAATCGCCGAGGGGGATGTCAATGGCATCCGGCATTTCTATCCCCGCCAGCGGGCGATAAGGGCGCTCGTCGAGCGGCATGAGGAACTGTGGATTCCAGTGGCGCGGCATTTTTTGGCCTTCCGGGAGGCGGTGGTGGAACGGCTCATCCGGAAGGTGGCCCGGGAGAACGCGCTGTTTGCGGTGGCCACGGCCATTCCGAACATCGTGCCCAGCTTTGTGGAGCTGCCGTGGTCAGTGGGAGAGTTCGCCTCCGACACGGCGGTGCTGACCATGAACCAGATCCGGCTCGCGTTTCTGATTGCGGCGGCGAGCGACGCGGAGGTAGGATACCGGCCGCAGAAGGGCCAGATCGCGTCCATCGTGACCTCGGCGTTCGGGTGGAGGGCGCTGGCGCGGGAGGCGGTGTCGAAGATTCCCTTTGGTGGGGGCGTGGTGCCGAAGGGCGTGGTGGCGTATGCGGGGACC
>JACQDI010000799.1 GCA_016201195.1 Acidobacteriota bacterium
CTGAGCGAGCATTACACCCTTGAGGAGGTTCAATCGGTGATGGAAGGCGCCGCGAGACTCCGCAGGCGCTCTCAGGCCGGAGCCGGTTAGTCGTAGCAGAAGGTTATTCCATTTTAAGGAGATAGTCATGAAGACGAACAGGAAACGCTGGATGGTTGGGTTGATCGGGTTGGTGGTGACGGGAGCCTTGGGTTGGAACATTGCCCGCGCCTTCCCTCAGATGGAACAGCAGATGGAGATGATGAAGCAGAAGATGATGAACCGGCCCAAAGCGATGCAAGCCGCCGACAAGGCCGTTCAGGAGCAGAAGAAGAAAGCCATATCGGCGGGCAAGTATGCCTGCTGCCTGAAAACCTCCTGCGACTCCTGCGCGCTCAAAATGGGCGAGTGTCCCTGTGGTATGAACGCGGCAAAGGACATGCTGGTCTGCAACGAGTGCAAGGGCGGCTGGCACGCCGGTAATGGAGCAATCCCCGGCAAGACCGCCGATCAGATCAAAACCATGCCGCGCATGGGCATGTAAGACCAGAGCTGGAGGAAGCGCGATAATTCGGCGCCGGCATACTTCGGCTGAACCAAGAGCAGAAGACCGTTCGGTCTTCTGCGTGGCCAGCGCGCGGGGCGACTGCACTCCACATGGACCAGGCTATCCAGTTTCTGCTCCGCCACGGCTACGCGGCGCTGTTCGTCTTCGTGTTGGCCGAGCAAATCGGCCTGCCGATTCCAGCCGTCCCGATCCTTCTGGCAGTAGGGGCGCTGGCAGGGGCCGGCCGATTTTCTTTGATGGCGGTTATCCTGACGGCCGTGCTGGCGTCGCTGGTGGGTGACCTCCTCTGGTACGAGCTGGGCCGCCGCCGCGGCCGCTCGGTTCTGAAGCAGGTGTGCCGGATTTCGCTGGAGCCAGACTCGTGCGTCCGCCGCGCTGAAGAGGCCCTCTCCCGCCACGGCGTGCGCCTGCTGCTCTTTGCCAAGTTCGTCCCCGGCTTGAGCATGGCCACGCCGCCGCTGGTCGCGACGTTTCGGATGTCCCTGCGGCGGTTTGTGGTGTGGGACAGCTTAGGGGCGGTGCTGTGGGCGGGCGCGTTCAGCGGCGCAGGCTACCTCTTCCACGCGCAACTCGAACGCATCGGCGCGGTTGCCTTGCGGCTGGGCGCCGGGTCGATCGCCTTGCTGGCGACGGCGCTGGGCTTCTACGTCGCTAGAAAGTACGTCGAACGCCGGCGCATGCTTCGTCAGCTTCTTATGGCCCGCATCACGCCGGAAGAACTGATGCGGAAGCTGGAGGCGGGCGAGGACGTCGTGGTGGCCGACCTGCGCCACCCACTAGACTTCGAGGCCGACGCCGTCAAAGTGCCGGGCGCCCTTCGCCTGTTGCCCGAGGAGCTGGACCGGCGCCACCCGGAGATTCCGCGCGATCGCGACGTCGTGCTCTATTGCAGTTGCCCCAACGAAGCCACCAGCGCGCGGGTGGCGCTCGAGTTGCGCCGCCATGGCGTCACCCGAGTGCGTCCGCTGACGGGCGGTTTCGAGGCCTGGCGGGCGGGGGGCTTCCCCCTTGAGTCCACGACGCCGACTGATGCGGGACGAACATCAAGAGAACGGCCTTTTGGAGTAACAACGCCAAGCTCTCAACGGGAAGGATGAGGTCCACCACATGGCTCATAACATGAACCGCACATTGATCCTGGCCGGCGGCTTCGCTGGAGTCTATACCGCTTTACATCTTGAGAAAATCTTCGCGCGCGATGAGGACATCGAGATCACCTTGATCCCGCCGATCAGATCAAAACTATGCCGCGCATGGGTATGTAACGACACAGCGGCCGGAAGCTCATTGCTGCGCCTGGCGGCCGTGCGAAGGTGAAAATGGCGATTGCACCAAGGTCCGCTCTAATGGCATCGCTCTACCTGGCGGCGGCATCACTGCCGCTCGGAGCGCAACAGGCTTCCGAATCCCAGGTGCAAGCAGCGGCCGGTCCTCGCCTGGAGCAGTGGGCGGCTTTGCGGGAAAGAAAGGCGGAGCAACTGCGGCCCCCGGAACGCTCGGGTATCGAAAAGTTCCTGTACAACTTTCGCGAACGCCGGGTGATGGAGCGGTTCGCGGCCGGATGGAACGGCTTCCACCCTAAGTTCGGCGGCATGCACACCGGATCCGGCTTCGCCGCAGGCCCCGAGTACCGCCGGGAGCGTTTGCTCGGCGGCGTTTTGGACTTCCGGGTATCCGGAGCGCTTTCGACCAAACGCTACGAGAAGTTTGAATTTCAGATCGGCATGCCGCGCCTGCTGAACGAGCATCTCTTCCTGGACTTTGCCGCCACTTCTCGCAACTACCCCAGGGAACCTTTCTACGGCCTGGGGCCCAAGTCGCTGAAGAAGGATCGGACCAGCTTCCGCCTGGAGGACACCACGTACCTCGGAACCTTCGGCGTCCGCTGGCGGCGGTGGCTCTCCACCGGCATCCGCGGCGGCATCATCGCCTCGAACACCGGACGGGGAAAGGACCCGCGTTTCCCGTCCACCGAGCGGCTGTTTCACAGCGCAGACGCTCCGGCCCTGGACGCGCAGCCGGACCACTACCGCTTCGGGGCTTTCGCCCATGTGGATTATCGGGATCAGCCCGGCAATCCCCGCTCGGGCGGCAATTACATCCTCCAGTGGAACACCTTCGGCGATCGTAGTCAGTCCTTGTACTCCTTTCGCCGTTACGAGGCAGAGCTGCAGCAGTATGTTCCATTCTTTAACCGCCGGCGGGTGATCGCCTTTCGCGCCAAGAGCTCGCTGACCGACACCAGCCCCGGCCAGACGGTCCCCTTCTACATGCAGGAGACAGTAGGCGGCTCCGAGGACCTGCGGGGGTTCCGGGAATTCCGCTTCCGGGACCGTAACCTGATGGCTTACAACCTCGAATATAGATGGGAGGTGTTTTCCGGCCTGGATATGGCCCTCTTCGGCGACGCCGGCAAGGTCTTCAGCGACCGGAGCGACTTCAATCTGGAGCGCCTCGAAGGCGCCTATGGCATCGGCCTCCGGTTTAACCAGGAAAAGGCGGTGTTCTTGCGTATCGACGTGGGCAAGAGCCGGGAGGGCGTGCGTGTCTTCTTCAAGTTTGGACATGTCTTTTAGGATTCATCTCATGCGCCGGCTGATGCTGCCGCTCCTTGTGATCCTGGGAGCAACTCCGTCGGTTTCACAGAAGTTTGTCGCCGATGATCCCGTCCGGACGGATCCCGACAATCGCAACATCCCAACGCCCAAGCCCTACAAGCTGACCGACTACTACGACTTCATCCAGAACAGCTTCGGAAGCCCAGGTGACCGTGTTCGCCGGACCGCAGTCAACATCAACACCCTCGGTGAAGTTCCCGACAGCAGTTGGTTCACTAACCGCCATGGGCGCCGGCGCATGAGCCTGGAGGAACTGGCCAGAGGCCCGGATCGCGGCAGCGGTCCCCAGACTCCATTGAAGGTGCTGCGCGCAAAAACCGAAGGCATTACCCCCGGCCTTCTCGTCGAGGACGCGCGCGGGGACCGATACCTGGTCAAATTCGATCCCCCCGGCCACCTCGACATGGCCACCTCGGCCGACGTCATCGGCGCGAAGTTCCTCTATGCGATGGGCTATGACGTGCCCGAGAACTACATCTTCTATTTGCTTCCGGAGCACTGTCACTTGGGCCGGGGCGCCATCGTTACCGACGTGCTGGGCAAGCAACGAAAAATGGACACTCGTGACACCCAGGAACTGCTGAACCGCGTGGCCCGCACGGCCGACGGCCGCTGCCGCGCGATCGCGAGCAAGATCGTGGAGGGCGAGCCGATGGGGCCGTTTCGCTATTACGGCGCCCGCCCGGATGATCCGAACGACGTCTTTCCCCACGAACACCGGCGCGAATTGCGCGGGCTGCGCGTGTTCGCAGCCTGGCTGAACCACGACGATTCTCGCGCCATTAACACCCTGGACATGCTGGTGAAGGAAAACGGCCGCCAGTTTCTCCGCCACCACCTCATCGACTTCGGCTCCATACTGGGCAGCGGCAGCGAATACGAGCAGAAGCCGCGGGCAGGCAACGAATACATGTGGGAACCCGGCATCACCTTCCGCCGCATGTTGACCTTCGGCCTGTGGGACCGCGGCTGGATCCTGGTCCGCTACCCGGCCTTTCCCTCCATCGGAAGAATCGAAGCCGATTATTTTGAGCCCGAGAAGTGGAAACCCGAGTACCCCAACCCCGCTTTCCTGAATTGCCTGCCGGAAGACGCCTACTGGGCCGCCAGGATTGTCATGTCGTTCACCGATGAAGGTATCCGCGCTATCGTCAAGACGGGCCGGATCACTGATCCTCGGGCCGAAGAGTATCTGATCCAGACGATCATCCGACGCCGCGACAAGGCAGGGCGGTACTGGCTAACCCAGATCAGCTCGGTGGACAACTTCCGCGTTGACGACGCCGGCTTGGTGCATTTCGAGGACCTCGCCGTGCGCTACGGCTTTGCCAAGACCCCACCCGGTTATGAGGCTTCCTGGTACTTATACGACAATCAGAATAACCGCAGGACGCCTTTGGGCGAGGCCGCTCGAGACGTCCTCTCTCCTCTGACGGTTCCCGAACAGGTGCGGAACGGGCCGGAAGGGGCCTATTTCGGCTTCGAGCTTCGCAGCCGGTCCGAGGGGACTCCCCAGCAGCCCAAGGCCGTGCACTCCTATTTCCGGCGCAAACAGGGCCGGCTGGAGCTGGTGGGCGTCGAGAGGGACCAATAGATGGCGCCCGACCCGACACGGATCCTGATCCTGGGCGGGGGCTTTGCGGGAGTCTATGCCGCTTTGCACCTCGAAAGGATCTTTGCGCGCGACCCAAACGTCGAGATTACTTTGGTCAGCGAGGAGAACTTTCTGCTGTTTACGCCGATGCTCCCGGAAGTTGCCTCCAGCTCGATCGAGGCGAAACACATCATCAGCCCGATTCGCGCCTTCTTCGGCAAAGTGAAGTTCCAGAACAGCGTCGTACAATCCATTGACCTGGAGAAGCGGCTGGTGGTCGCCTCCCATTGTCCGATTTGTCAGGTGCGTGTGCTGGAGTTCCAGCACCTCATCCTGGCCCTGGGGTCAACGAGCAACTTTCATGGTCTTCCGGGAGTGGCGGAGAACGCCCTGCCGATGAAGACGTTGAGCGATGCCATGGCGCTCCGCAATCACGTCATTGACGTCTTCGAGCATGCCGATCTGCAGAGCGACCCCGAGATACGCAAGGCCATGCTCACGTTCGTGGTAGCCGGCGGAGGCTTTGCCGGAGCGGAAACGGTGGCTGAGCTCCGGGACTTCGCATTTACCGCGCGTCGCTACTATTCCAACGTTCGTACCGAGGAGGTCAGGGTCGTCTTGGTGCACGGTGGCCCGAGGATCATGCCGGAGATCAGTGAGAGCCTCGCCGGCTATGCTTTGCGGAAGCTCCGAACGATGGGGGTCGAGGTTCGTCTGGACACGCGAATCCGCTCGGTCGCGGCGGCGTGGGTGGAACTGAGTACGGGCGAGAGAATCCCCACCAGCACCCTGGTGTGGACGGCCGGCGTTGCCCCGAGTCCTCTGCTTGACACATTGCCTTGCCAGCGCAGCACGCACGGCCAGATCATGGTGAACGAATACCTGGAGGCGCCCGGGTATCCGGGGGTCTGGGCGGCAGGGGATTGCGCCGAGGTTCCCGACCCGCGAACGGGCCGGCCCTATCCGCCCACCGCTCAACACGCCATCCGGCAGGGGAAGATCCTAGCCGGGAATGTGGCAGCCGTCGTCCGGGGTGGCGCCAAGAAGCCGCTCGCCTACCGGCCACTGGGAATGCTCGCCTGCCTGGGAAAAAGATCCGCCGTGGCCGAGATCTGCGGCCTTCGGTTCTCGGGATTCTTTGCCTGGTGGCTGTGGAGGACGATTTACCTCTTCAAGTTGCCCGGCCTCGAGCGCAAAGTGCGCGTGGCGATGGATTGGACTCTGGATCTCTTCTTCCCACGCGATATCGTGCTGTTGAAGAGTTTTCATAGGAAGGGTTAACAAGATGACAACGTCAGGTTGCTTGTTGCTTGCATTTGCGCTCCTGTCTCGGTTGGCGGCGTTTCAGGCGGCCCCTGCCAAGGATGTGACCATTACGGGAGAGCTGATTGACTCCGCCTGCTACGTCAGGATGGGAGCCAGAGGCATGGATCACAAAGAATGCGCCGTGAGCTGTGCCAAGGCCGGCATCCCGCTGGCCATCCTCGAAGACAAGACCGGCAAGGTGTACATGCTCGCCTCCGACAAAGACCTGGAAAGCGCCACCGTGAAGTTTCAGCCGCTCGAGAAGTTTGTCGCCCGGCGCGTGGTCGTCAAGGGCAAGCTCTACGAAAGAGGGGGCCAGCAGCTCCTATCCGTGAGTGCGGTGGACTCCCCCGAATGACCCGCCCGGAGATAACCCTATGATCGACTTCTCTTCGCTGAAGCTGTCACAGCTTCCGGTAGCAACCAGGGTCGTCCTCAGCTCTGCCATGGTGATTCTGGGGATCGGGTATCTGGTCGCCATGGTGAACCTGTATCTGACCTATAGTCTCACCGACGGAGAGCCCGGCCTCACGGTCGGCGATCTGAAGCGGGCCTTTTATGGCAGAAGAGATACCACGCGGCTGGCCGCCAAGATCCACGGGGGAAGCATGGAGCAGTTCCTGCCCAAGCCGGGAGAGAAGGAGAAGATACTGAGCTGGATTCAGGACGGAGCGCCCAGGGGCGGCTACGAAGAGATCGTGCAACCGATCCTGATGCAGAACTGCGTCCGCTGTCACAACCCCGAGGGACTACAGCGTTTCAGGCCGCTTACGAATTACGAAGAGGTGATGACCGTCGTAGAAATAGACCGGGGCGAGCCGGTCGGGCTTTGGGCTCGAGTGGCCCACACCCACATTCAGTCCATCGGCCTGATCTTCCTGGCCTTGGGACTCGTGTTTTCATTCACCTCCCTGCGCGAGAAGTGGAAGATCGCCGTCGTGACCCTCCCGTTCCTGGCGCTGCTGGTCGATTTCGGCTGCCGATACCTGGCGAAGTATTATCCGAACCTGGTTTACCTCATGATGGTTTCCGGCGCATCGCTCGGATTTTCGTTCGCGGTCATGATTCTCGTTCCTCTTTATGAGATGTGGATGAAACGGCAATGAGCGGGCGCAAGGAGGATAGATGCTGAAGAAACAGTATCGAAACAACCGCCGGATCTGCGCGGTGACCTTCACTCTCCCCGAGGGCATTCAGGCGAAGACCGCCTGCGTCGTCGGTGATTTCAACGGGTGGAACCCAACGAGCCACGTTTTTCGGCGCATCAAGGGCGCCCACCAGGTCACCATCGATCTGGAAACGGGGAAACAGTACGACTTCCGTTACCTTGTGGATACCGGGGACTACTTCAATGACGAGCGCGCCGACCGCTACGTCCCCAACCCGTTCGGCACGGACAACAGCGTGGTAGAGACCTGACCTTCCTGGCCGACATTGGAATTCCCTTGGAGACGGGAAGAGACGGGACTCAACAATGCCGTAATCTTATTCGTGAAGGAGGTAGATCATGACCAGGACGTTTGATCTCGTGGCGATCGGGACAGGTTCAGGGGCCTCCACGGTGGCTTCACGCTGCCGCTCGGCGGGCTGGCAGGTGGCGATTGTCGATTCCAGGCCGTTCGGGGGCACGTGTGCCCTGCGGGGATGCGATCCGAAGAAGGTGCTGGTCGGCGCGGCAGAGGCGCTTGACTGGAATCGCCGGATGCAGGGAAAGGGGGTTCGCGCCGACCAATCACGAATCGAATGGTCCGAACTAATGCGATTCAAACGCAGTTTCACTGAGCCCGTACCTAAATACAGAGAGGACGGCTTCTCGAAGGCAGGGATCGCCATATTCCACGGCCGGGCACGCTTTGTTGGCCCCGCGGCCGTTCAGGTAGGAGAGGACATCCTGGAGGGTCGGAAGGTCGTCGTGGCCACCGGCGCCAAACCCGTAGATCTAAACGTACCCGGGACTGAACATGTGACTACAAGCGATCAATTCTTGGAGCTGGACCAGCTACCCGGGAGAATCGTGTTTATCGGAGGCGGATATATCTCTTTCGAGTTCGCCAACGTCGCGGCGCGGGCGGGAGCACAGGCCACCATTTTGCACCGCGGGCCGCGGCCCCTGGAGCGCTTTGATCCTGATTTGGTTGACCGACTGGTGGCCAGAACCCGCCAGATCGGCGTGGATGTCCAGCTTCAGACCGAGGTAAAAGAGGTGGCCAAGCGTTCCGCGGGTTTGACCGTGCGTGCTTCGACGTTGGGCCAGGACCGGGAATTCGAAGCGGACCTCGTGATACATGGGGCCGGCCGGGTACCGGAAATTGATGACATGGATTTGGCCAAGGCCAACGTCCAATGGGACCCGCAACGCGGTGTCAAGGTCAATGAATACCTCCAAAGCGTCTCCAATCCAGCCGTCTATGCGGCCGGGGATGCGGCAGCAAGTGGCGGTGCCCCGCTAACCCCGGTGGCGGGATACGAAGGCCAGATCGTAGCTGCGAACCTTCTCGAAGGGAACCAACGGAAGCCAAACTACGAGGGAGTGGCGAGCGTGGTATTCACGATTCCTCCTCTCGCTTCTGTGGGGCTCCATGAGCAAGAGGCTCGGGAACGCGGACTGCGGTTTCGAACCAATCATCAGGACACCTCGCTTTGGTATTCTTCACGTAGGGTTGGTGAAGGGTGCTCCGCGTACAAGGTTCTTGTGGAGGAAAGCAGCGGGGATATTCTGGGCGCGCACCTGCTCGGCCCCGGCGCTGAGGAAACCATCAATCTGTTTGCGCTGGCGATTCGACAGGGCGTGACCGCGGCGGACCTCAAAGGAATGCTGTTTGCGTATCCCACTCACGCCTCCGATGTTCAGTACATGCTGTAGTGGCCCGCCAATCCTGGTGCCGGATGACGAACCGATGGCCACCAGAACCATCAAGCGCTATCTCGCTGTGGTTCGCCGGCAAGACTCAGTCGGAGGAACGGTGTGAGCAAACGATCGGATGGACAGGCTCTGTATCAACACGATCGGCACCCTGTCGATGGATGCAGCTCAGCGCCTAGCTTCGCTTTGAACGAGTGGACGCTATCCTGCGCCTTGTTCACGGCTCGCTCTTCAGGAGGCCTGCAGCAAGCGGGATGACGCGCGACGAAGACATGATCGTGATTGGAGGTGGGGCGGCCGGGCTGGTCGCAGCGGGCCTGTCGGCTATGCTCGGCGCCAAGACGACACTGGTCGAAGCAAACAAACTGGGCGGCGAGTGCACTTGGACCGGCTGCGTGCCGAGCAAAACTTTGCTCCGCGCCGCCGGCATCGCTCATCAGATGCGCACCGCGGGCCGTTACGGTCTTCCCGCAGCGGATCCACAAGTCGACTTGACTAAGGTCATGCAGCGCGTGCATCGGACGCGGGAGCAAATCTATCAAGCCGCCGATGCACCTCCGAACCTGGAACGGCTGGGCGTCCGCGTACTTAGCGCAAGAGCCCGGTTCATCGATCCGCACACGGTGGAATTAACTGAGGCCGGCGGGCAAACTTCGCGGCTGACATCTCGGTATTTCGTCATTGCGACAGGCAGCCGGCCCAAGACGCTGAGCGGTGGGGCGCCGGCGCTGACCAACGAGACGATCTTCGAGGTGGATCGGCTCCCGCGGCGCCTGCTGGTGGTGGGCGCCGGCCCTGTCGGCATGGAACTCTCCCAGGCGTTTCGTCGCCTGGGATCAGACGTCACCGTGGTCGGAGCGGGGCCGCGGATACTGCCGCGCGATGACAGCGAGCTCACGGCGATCTTGCAGACGTCGCTGGAGCAGGAAGGCGTCCACTTCGTTCTGGGGCGAAGGGTCTCGCGCCTGGAGCAGAGGGGGGCGATGACCACCGCCACGCTCGACGGCGGCCAAGAGTTCACCGCCGACGCAGTGCTTGTGGCTGTCGGCCGGGAGCCTGTTGTGGAAGGCCTCGGCCTGGATAAGGCCGGCGTCGAGCTGGCAGACCGTGGCGTCCGGATCGACCGGCGCTGCCGCACCTCGCAAGCCCATGTCTTCGCCTCCGGAGACGTCACGGGCTGGTTTCAGTTCACCCACATGGCCGAGCATATGAGCAAGGTCGCGGTAGCCAACGCGATTTTGAGACTGCCGCTGTCGCTCGATGACAAACGTGTCACGTGGTGCACCTTCACCGATCCGGAACTGGCCCACGTCGGTGCATCAGAGCGGGGCCTGCGTCTCGATCAGCGCCAGTACCAGGTGTACCGTTTCCCGTTCCAAAAGCTGGATCGAGCCGTCACCGACGGCGAAACCACAGGCCTGGTCAAGGTGCTCTCCACCAAGGGAGGCAAGATTCTCGGGGCGTCGATTCTCGGCAAGCACGCCGGAGAGATGATCGCCGAGTATGCCCTGGCCATGAAGAACGGCCTTTCCCTGCGTCAGATCTCCGACACGATCCATCCCTACCCCACCTACGCACTAGGAAACCGCCGGGCGGCCGATAGTTGGTACCTGGAGAAGCTCAGCCCGCGGTTAATCCGGCTCCTGCAGATGGTGCTCGGCCATCGGGGCAAGATCTCGCGCGCCGGAGGTGATAACTCGTCTTGATCATCCAGGGGCCTTGCGAGCCGGCGAGCCTGCCGGTCTCCATCATCATCGCGACGTGGAACGAGGCCTGCGCCATCGGTCGAACCCTCGACGCTGTGGCGCGAGTTCGTGGCCTCGCGGAGGTGATTGTCGTCGACGGCGGAAGCAGCGACGGCACCGCAGACATGGCCCGGCGGCGGGGAATCACAGTGCTGATGGCGCACCGCGGGCGCGGTTCCCAGATGCACACCGGCGCCTGTGCCGCCCGCGGCGAAGTGCTCTGGTTCGTGCATGCCGACACCCATCCTCCCGCTGACGGCGCCCGGCAGATCCTGGAAGCTCTCGCAGATCGGCGCACGGTGGGCGGCAGCTTCCGCGTGCGCTTCGACGGGGACAGCGCCAGCGCGCGCTTTATGACCCGGTTCTACCCGCTCCTGTGGAAACTTGGCCTTTGTTACGGGGATGCTGCGATCTTCGTGCGCCGCGAGGCATATGAGCAGGCCGACGGCTTTCCAGATTTTCCCATCTTCGAAGATCTCGACTTGGTGAAGCGGCTCCGGTGCCAGGGTCGATTTGCGCGCCTGCCGCTCGACGTCGTCACTTCTTCCCGCCGCTTCGAGGGCCGCAGTTTCGCCTGGACATTTGTGCGCTGGATCCTGTTGCAGATCCTTTACTGGGTTGGTGTTCATCCAGGGGCGCTGGGTAGGTTCTACGCACCCATCCGTGCAGGGAACGACGGGGACGCGGGGGCCATGCCCGCGTCTGCCGGCTCAGGTCAGGAGAACAGCCCGTAGCCCCTCAATCCCGACCCGATACGCGCTTGCGGAGCACAACCTGTCTGCCTCCCAGGCGGAATTCGGTTTGGTCCATGAGCCGCTTGATGAGGAACACGCCGCGACCGTGGGTGGAGAAGACGTTATCCGCAATGGTCGGATCCGGGATGGCAGCGGGGTCAAAGCCTTCCCCCTCGTCGGTGATCACAAGCAGCAACTGCTGCTGGCTCTCGCAAGCCCCGCAGACCCGGACTTTCTTGCTGGGATCTTCCCGGTTACCGTGAATGATCGCGTTGGCCAGCGCCTCTGACAGGGCTAGGCTTACCTCGTCCAGGCTTTCTTGGGCACACGGTAGGGCTCGTACGTTTTCCATGATCCGCTCGGTCGCTTCGCCCAACAAATCCCGGCGGCTCTCAATCGCCTCGTGAAATGCCAAGCTCAAATTGGATGCATCGAACTCGCAATCGCGCATGGCTCCCTCCGGGAATGCCCCGCTGTCTAGGGATCCCAATGATAGCCGGCATGCATGACAGTCCTAATGTGGTTTTTCCCTTCCGGCCCCAGCTTGCTCCGGAGCCTCCGGATGTGGACGTCTACGGTTCGCGACCTAACGCCTTCGCTGTAGCCCCAAACGGTCCGAAGTAAGAACTGACGGGAAAGGCACGTACCTGGGTTTTGCCTGAGGACAGACAGCAACTCGGACTCTTTGCGGGTCAAGCGAATGTGGGCAAATGAGTCGGCAGGAGCCGTGATCTTCATCTCCGACGTAACGGCTGAGTCGAAGCGCATTGACGGGATCATTTTGTCCCCCTGTCGAATAGCTTCGTCCGTTGCCGAGAAAAAGTTACGGTAGTGAGGTGCCCCGGCCTTTAGTGGGGCTTCTGTGAGCAGCAAGTTTTCCTAGAACGAATCCGGCCAGAGCGCTGGAGATAGGAACACCGGCGTGCCAAACAATTAGGTGCGGCGCTTTCGCAATGACGCAGCCGAAGTGGAGAACCATGGCGCCAGTCAATCCCGCCAGCAGCCCGGTGGTAGCGCCCGCCAGACCCGGGGACAGGATCGCCCCCCGTCGAACGAGCAACCAGAAACACACGCTTGCTGGAGCAATCAACACGAAGCCGGCAGTCGCACAGCGGAGCCCTGTCGTAACAAACATTCCCTCGGTTTTCCATGGGAACAGCAAGGCCAACGCAAAGAGAAATGCTGCCGCAACACAGAAAATCAATGCCTTGACACGAATTCTTTGGTAGCTACCCGGCACCATCAGCCAGCTCAGTGACATGGCCAGCAGGACTGCGCCCGCGCCAAGAATCAATCCTACACTGGCAAACTGCCATATGCTCATGACTCGGAGGGCGCCGCCCCCCATCATCATGACCCCCACCAACGAGAGCAGGGTGAAAGTCCCCAGAAAGCCTAGCATCAATCCGCGGGTGCGCGGCAACGGCGAGATGGGCTTGAGGGACCCCAGTACGGCTCTCTCGATTTGCGATTGCAGGCTGCGCGGAAGTTCCTGGTCCGGCAGCTTACCTCGGAGCAGCTCGAGAAGCTTCCGACAACGCTCGCAATCGCGGCAGTGCTCGGCCACCCACTGGGGAAAAGAGGGAGCGGCGCCACTCACTTGATGATCCAGGAACTCGTCAATTTGTCTGCAGGTCATCTTTTTGCCGAAACATGGGAACGGTCGCTCAGCCTGCTGCGCAACTTTTCGTAGGCGCGGTGGGCCTTCTGTTTCACCGCTCCAATCGTTGAGGACGTCGCCCGGGCCACCTCCTCCAGGCTCATACCGGATACCTTCAGCATGAAAATCACCTCTCGCTGGCTTTCTGGCAGCGTATCGAGTAAACGAGAAAGATCCAGATCAGGAAGTCCGGGCGGCCCCTCGGCCCGCCCCGCCCGTTCCTGGAGCTCTTCGCTCGCCAGCTCATGCGATTCGATTCGTCGCCGCCGCCGAAAACCATCGACCCGGGTGTGGCGAGCAATGGCAAAGATCCAGGGAAGCACTGGATCACCTGAACGATAGGTGTGCCGTGCCCTGTGGATCCGGAGCCAACATTCCTGCAACAGATCTTCCGCCCAGGGACGCGTGAAGGTTGGCCCGGACAGAAAACGAAGCAGCCGCGGAGAAACCTGACGGATGAGCTCCGCGGTCGCAGTATGATCGGCACGCTGGTACCTCACCATCAGATCCTCCAGCGCTGGCTCCTGATCCGATGTAGGGTCGGCTTCAGCCAACACTCCCTCACTTTCTGCTTCGCTCAACGGGCGAAAAAGTCACGCACCGTCATCTAAAAGTTTACCTCCCTGTCGGGGGTAAAAGGCCACCATTTTGGCGTAACCAGCGACAGCGGCCGTGCCAATAACCCAGGAGACGCGCGGTTATGTACAATGCCGGCTGACACGGAGTTCCGACAGCCTCGACGCCCGGTCCAGCCCCACACGGTTAACGTTTCTGACAGGCTGGCGCGTTTGTCTCGGGGTGAATCTGAGCGGGGGATGGAACTACAGGGCGTCCCGCGAAGAGCATAAGCAAATGGGTCACGACGGCGACGAGTGAAGCGCGACGCTGCGGGATGAATCTTCCTTGCCTTCTGCTTTCGCCCAACGTGTGGCTACAGCTTTGCGTGCGATTTCGCTGCGTCGCTCAGCAGACAATCTGGCCGCCCTGGGCGGGCCACCCACCTTACCGTGCCGCTCCGGAGAGGCTTTCGCGGCTATTCTCGGCTTCCGGCTTTGCCGGCTTTGCCCGCAATGTCGCGGCGTTGGACTGGCGTCAGTTTCGCCGCCCGGACCTTGCCACCAAGCCTGCCAACGGCAACCGCATGGTGGCGGAGGGCTTTGGTGGAAAGGGCTGCTGCGGATTAGTGGCGGGATCAGTGCCCCGAGGCCTCAGCTTCGGTGGCTTCGGCTTTCTGTGGGCAGCGGGACAGCGCGCCCGAACAGGCACAGGTGGTCGTAGGCCCAGATCTTGATCACCGGGACTCTTGAGCGCCTGGCGATCAGGTAGTCGCGTGCCCAGGGCCAGCCGCCGTTGAAGAGGCCCATCAGGTAGCGGCAGGCGGCACGGGGCCAGGAGAGGGCCTCGAACGGGTAGCCGGCCATCCAGCGGACCTTGTCGAGGTTGCGGTCGACGCCGGCGAATTGGAAACCCTCGATCAGGAAGGTGTCGAAGCCGGAACCGGCCTTCGACTCCCACTCGAGCGGGAGGTTGATGTAGTGATTCAGGCGGCGCGTGGCGGGATCGTTCACGTCGAGCGGCCAGAGGAGCTCGAACTTCGCGTTTGGATGAGCGGCCAGGACGTAGGTGCGGATCGCATCGACGTGGTCCTTGACGGTCTGCCGCAGGAAGTTCGCATCGACATGGCCGTTGACCGAGGGATCGTCGTTGGGGCTGAGGAAGGTATGGAGCGCTCGGCCGTTCTCGGTCTGGAATCGGCTGGTCGTGTACGCGTCGTAGAACGCCATGCCGGAAGCGTTGGCGAAGTACCACCAGAGGACCTCGCCGAACTGGAGCCGGGTCGTCAGGCCGGCGGCTTC
>JACQDI010000800.1 GCA_016201195.1 Acidobacteriota bacterium
CACGCTCGCTTCTTGCCCGACGGCAAGCACCGCGGCGGCTTTGCCCAGTTGACTGCCGTGATCCGCGGCGAGCGAGCGGGCTGCCAGACCTGCCTGCTACTCAACGCCGGCGACCTGGTGCAGGGGACGCCGGTTTCCACCCTCTTTCGCGGCCTGCCGGTCTACGAAGTGGCCAACCACTTCGGCTTCGACGCCTCCACCATCGGTAACCACGAGTTCGATTATGGCTGGCAGAGAATCGCCGAGTTCGCCCGCAGCGCCCGCTTTCCCTTCGTCTCCGCGAACGCGGTCGATGGAAACGGAAAGTTGCTCGCCGCGAGCGCCTACGTCATCCGCAACGTGGGCGGCCTGCGCGTGGCCATCATCGGCGCTCTCACCACCGATCTGCCGGCGCTCTCTACGCCCGACCTGGTCGGACCCTGGCGCACCCTGCCGGTGGTCGAGACCGTGCGGAAGTACGCAGCCGAGGTCCAGGACAAGTCCGACCTGATCGTCGTGCTAGGACACATCAACCCCGCCGAGGAGGACGCTCTGCTGAGCCAGGCGCCGGAGGTCGGCGTCATCATCTCCGGCCACTTGCACGCGGGTCTGGACACCCCCCACACCGCCGGCCAGCGCGTGATGGTGCGGGTCAAGGCCTATGGGGAAGAGTTGGGCCGCCTCGATCTAGTGGTCGATGTCGCCAACAAGACCGTAGCCCGCTCCACCTGGAAGCACATCCCCATCGACGCCGATGTCATTAGCCCAGCCCCCGATGTGGCCAAACTCGTGGCCGGATGGGAGGCCAAGGTCTCCAGGCTGGTGGACATCCCCATCGGGGAGGCCAAACGCGAATTCGCCGGCCCCGCCCTGCAAGCCCTGATGGCCCAGGCCATGGCCGACGAGACGGGCGCCGATTTCGCGTTCATGAACAAGGGCGGGGTCCGCGACTTCATCCCCCAAGGCCCGCTGCTCGCCCGGCACATCTGGAACATCATGCCCTTCGACAACCGCGTTCTGGTGGGGAGATTCAAAGGAAGCCAGCTCCCCAGAGCCGTCACCGACGGCCGCCCAGTCGATCCCGACCGCGAGTATACCCTCGCCGTCAACGATTTCACCGCCGCCAACCAGAGCACGGAAATGGGATCCAATGGCCTGGTCTTCCCCTCCACCCCCGGCCCCCTCCAGCGCGATCTGCTGATCGATTGGATCAAGAAGAAGAAAGTCTTACAGTAATTTGGTGATTTGCTGATTTGGCGATTTGGGGACGCCGGAGCCGGGTTCGACCCAAATCACCAAATCAAGAAATCACCGAATGTCTTAACGTCAATCGGGCCAGCGCAAGAGCCGCTCGGCCGAGCGATATAGATCGTGATACGGCACATCCTCCGCCGGGCGTTTCCCTTCGGCCGGACCTTCGACAATCTCCAGAATCCGGTCGCACACCACCGCCGCCTCTTGCTCGTTGAGCCGCCGCAGATCCAGCACAACGGTTCCGCTCCCGGCGCCATCGACCGCGTCCTGGGGCCAAATCGCAGGCCGGCCCTCGCGCAGCAGGTTGGCCAGCGCCTGCGCGGTCAGCCCGGCGGCGGCGTGATCCACCTGCAAGGCCAGCCGGTGCGGCGCGCGGCCCTTCTCCAAACGCAGACCGGCACAGCTCTCCAGCCGCGCGGCAAACACGTCAGCGATGGCGGCGAGCCTCCGGCACTCGGCTGGCAGGTCCCGCTCGGCCCACAACTCAAGCGCCGCCATCAGGCCGACGATCCCTTCCTTGCCGACTTTCATCGCCCGCCCGATGCCCCAGTTTTGCAGGTAGCAGGCGCGCACCAGCAGCTTGCGGCCGCAGATCAGCCCCGAGGTCGGCGCCCCGATCACCTTGTGGCCGCTGGCCACCACCAGGTCCGCCCCGGCACGCAGGAACACCCTCACATCGGGCTGCGCGGCCGCATCCACAATCACCGGGATCCCGCGTTGCGCGCCCTCGGCCACGCACTGCTCGAGGGTCACCAGGTGCGCCTCCGGGTTCACCGCGCCGCTCACCATGTAGAGGATCGCCGCCGTGCGCGGCGTGATCGCTGACCGGAGATGGAACACGTCGCTGTGGTTGGCCGTCCCGATCTCGACCACACGCGCCCCGGCAAGCCGCACCATCTGCGAGACCTGCCCGCCGAAGTTAATGTCGTGGGCCTTCTGGAGAATCACCTCGTTGGGCATACCTGTTGTGTCCGGCAGTTGCATGATCTTCGCCAGGTCCGCACCGGTCATCGCGGCCGCCACGGTGATCGAAATCGCCGAAGAGCACGACGAGGTCACCGAGCCCGCCTCCGCCCCCGTGGTGCGGGCAATCACCTGGCAGGCCCGCCGTTGCAGCTCATCGATCTCCACGTTGATGCCCAGCACTTCGGCGACCGCCTCGATCACCTCCGGCGCGGCCACGTTGGCCCCCACAATGGTCGGAAAGCCGGTGGCGTTGATCAGCGGCTCCAGCCCGTACCTTTCGCGGATTGACACGATCGTTCTCCTTGCGGAAAATGGCAGAGTCCTATGTTACAACCCGGAGTTTCTCACGAAAAGACGATGGTCGTCAGCAACGACGAAGCCATCCACTTCCTGGGCGACACAGTGAAGCCCGCCCTGGCCACGCCTTCCATGATCATGTGGATGGAGATCACCGCCCGCGACGCCGTGCTCCCCCTGCTCGAGCCGGGCCAGGACACGGTCGGCGTCCACGTCAACGTCTCCCATTTGGCCGCCACCCCACTGGGGATGAAGGTCACCTTCCGGGCAACGCTGCAGGCGATCGACCGCCGCCGCCTCACCTTCGCCGTCGAGGCCCACGACGAGAAGGAGAAAATCGGCGAAGGCACCCACGACCGCTTCATCATCGATGTAGCCCGCTACGCTGAACGCCTCATTGCCAAGTTCGGGGGGTGACGGATCTGGGATCTCGCGCGCCGCCCAGAGCGACACGGCCGCCGCGGAGCTCCAGCACCGCCCGCGCGGACATAGGCACGCGCTGCAACAGGCCCGCCCCGCCTCGATTGCCGCCATAAGAGCCGGGTACTGCACTAATAGCCGTGCGAAGCTTGGATCACATCAGCTAATTCTTTGAAAATTCAGGGTTTTCTCATGCGGAATGCGGAGGTGTCCCGGGTCTGTGGC
>JACQDI010000801.1 GCA_016201195.1 Acidobacteriota bacterium
TATGGCCCGTTCGACGCCCAGCGTATTTTTTCGCAATTCGCCGCGGGCGAGCTGGGGATCGAGCCGATCTTTTTCGACACGGTGCACTACTGCCGCAAGTGCGCGGCGATGACCTCCCCGAAGACCTGCCCTCACGGCGCCGAGCACCACGTTTCGCTCTCGGGCACTGCGGTGCGGAAGCTGCTGAGCGAGGGCCAAACGCTGCCACCGGAGTTCTCACGGCCGGAGGTGGCGCGGATTCTGCTCGAATCGGGGGCGCACGCGTGATCGCCGCCGCTGAAGCCGCCCATCTCGAAGACTCGACCGCCGAGGAGGTCCTGGGTTGGGGCCTGGAAACCTTCGGCGAGCGGTTGGCCATCGGCACCGGCTTTCAGGCCGAGGGAATGGTGATCGTGGACCTGGCCAGGCGCCTCTCGCCGCAGGTGCGCGTCTTCACCCTGGATACGGGCCGGCTGCCGCAGCAGACCTACGACCTGATCGGCGAGGTGTACCGCCGCTATGGTATCCGGGTGGAAGTCGTTTTTCCGGATTCGCGGGAGTTGGAGGCAATGGAGACGCGCCACGGACCGAACCTGTTCTACGAGAGCGCGCCCCAGCGGATGTTGTGCTGCGAGATCCGCAAGGGCCGCCCGCTCGAGAGAAAGCTCAAGACCCTGGATGCCTGGGTCACCGGTGTGCGCAGGCGGCAAAGCGAGAGCCGCGCCGGGGTGCGCAAGGTGGAGATCGACGCCGCCCACGGCGGGATCGTGAAGCTGAATCCGCTGGCGGACTGGAGCGCCGAGCAGGTGGAAGCCTACACCCGGGAACACCAGGTCCCGCGGCATGCCCTGTACGCCCAAGGCTACACCAGCATCGGGTGCGCTCCCTGCACTCGCCCCACCGAGCCCGGGGAAGACGCGCGCGCGGGGCGCTGGTGGTGGGAGCGCGACGCCCGCAAGGAATGCGGGATTCATTTTTCGGCGGAAGGTAAGGTGCAGCGCGACGTGGATGTATTATTGGAGGAGATTGTTGATGCAACCCGGTTTTCATCATAAAGGTTTCACCGTCTGGTTCACCGGCCTCTCGGGGGCGGGCAAGAGCACGGTTTCCCAAACCCTGGAGTGGCGCTTGCGCAGCCTCGGCGCGAGAGTCGAGGTGCTGGACGGCGACGTGGTCCGCACCCACCTGTCGAAAGGCCTCGGCTTCAGCAAGGAGGACCGGGACACCAACATCAAGCGTATCGGCTTCGTGTGCCGGTTGCTCTCACAGAACGGCGTGGTGGCCATCGCCGCCGCGATCTCACCCTACCGTGAAACGCGCGATCACGTGCGCTCCCAGATCGAGCATTTTGTCGAGGTTTACGCGCGCTGCCCCCTCGAAACGCTGGTCGAGCGGGACGTCAAGGGTCTTTACAAGAAGGCCTTGGCGGGGGAAATTAAAGAGTTCACGGGTGTCTCGGATCCCTATGAAGAGCCGTTGGCGCCGGAAGTGATCCTCGACACGCACCTGGAAACCCCCGAGCAGAGCGTAGAAAAAATCTGGGCCAAGCTCCAGAAATTGGGGTTAATAAACCAGGAAGACAGAATACAGGAGACAGAAGTCAGAAGGCCGGAGCTTCGGGTCTGATTCTGACTCCTGACTCCTTATGGTCGATCTCCACTCGCACACCAACCGGTCCGACGGCAGCCTGGAGCCGCAGGACCTGGTGGAGCTTGCCTGCCGCAAGGGGCTGCGGACCCTGGCCATCACCGATCACGACACCCTGGAAGGATACGACGCGGCCGAACCACATGCGCGGGCGGCGGGGCTGGAGCTGGTCTGCGGCGTGGAGCTGAGCACGAAATTCCACGGGCGGTCGATTCACGTGCTGGGATACTTCTTCAACGGGCAGCCGGGCGAGGAGTTTCGCCATCACCTAAGCTGCCTGCAAACGGCCCGGCGCGAGCGCAACGAGCGGCTGGCGGCCCGGTTGCGCGAGCTGGGTCTGGATGTCCAGCGCGCGGAGGCGGAGCGGCTGGGCAATTCCCAGACGGGGCGTCCCCACTTCGCCCGGCTGCTGGTGGAGAAAGGCTACGTTGGAAACGTCCGCGAGGCATTCGACCGCTACCTGGATGAAAGCGCCCCAGGGTATGTGGAGCGCCGCGAGGCGTCGCTCGAAAACATCATCGGCTGGATTCACCAAGCCGGCGGGCTGGCTTCCTGGGCGCATCCGGTCCGCCTGGTCCGCGAGAGCCCGGTGCCGGTGGAGAGCCTGTTCCGGGAGATGGCCGATCGCCACATGGACGCCATCGAGGCCTACCACAGCGACCACACCTCCGAAGACCAAGCCGAATACCTGGCCCTGGCGGCGAAGCTCGGCCTGGCGGTGACGGGGGGATCCGACTTCCACGGCGAAGCCAAGCCCCACGCCGAGTTGGGGCGCGTTGCTTTGCCCGCAGGGGACTTGGAGGTGCTACGACGGCTCCCACGGCTCCCAGGGAGCAAGGCAGAGGCTTGCCCGAGCGTGCTATAATGTTCACAAGTTTGCAGTTAGGAGAGTGATTTGTGAGCATCAGTCCTGGTGGAGTACTAGGTGGAAGCGATCCGACCTGGAGGCCGGA
>JACQDI010000862.1 GCA_016201195.1 Acidobacteriota bacterium
CAGCGCCGATGCGCGAGTCGTCCCAGACATCTTCAAGGATGCCCTCGATCTGGAGCACCCGGAGACAAGTGACCAGCCGGTGTTTCAGCGCCGCCTGCTTGTGGCTGTAGCTGATGAAGACGACCGGCTTGCTCATACGCCCAATAGACGATAGCACAAATGACTATCCCCGTCCGCCACGGAGCTCATCTTCATGTCGCGGTCCTTTTGGATGCGGGACACCGGCCTGATAGCGTGGCCCGGCTCGCTCCGACGTGATTTAACGGATTTTGTTGACCGAAGCAGGACTAACGCGATACACTTACACCAGGAAAAGCATGTCCCAGGCGCGATGGCGCGGAGGGAGGGCGGTGAGCATGGGACGCGATACTGATGGAAGAGGGAAGACCCGGCGCGTGGTGGTCTTCGCGCTGCTGTTCTTAGCCGTTGTTTCTACCACTCGCCTGGTTGCTCAAAGAGCTCAGCTCTCAGACAAGGACGTCACTCCCATCCTGAAGCAGAAGTGTTTCCAGTGCCACAGCGAGGCGCTGCAGATGTCCAAGCTGGATTTGCGGACGCGGGAGTCGATGCTGAAGGGCGGCGAGAAAGGGCCGGCGATCGTTCCGGGCAATGCCGAGGAGAGCCGGCTTTACCGGCGCGTGGCCGGGCTGGAAAAGCCTCAGATGCCGATGGCCCCGCTGCCGCCGCTGACTCCGCAGGAAATCACGGTCCTGAAGGAGTGGATTGACGGGGGCGCGAACTGGACGGCGGTGGACAACCCGAAGCCGAACGTGGTCGCGGGGGGCGGGTACGGCAAGGATTACAAGGAAAAACCGATCACGGAACAGGACCGGAAGTGGTGGGCTTTCCAGAAGCCGGTGCGGCACCCGGTCCCGAAAGTGGCCGAGGCCCGGTGGAGCGCAAATCCGATCGACGCCTTCATCCGGCAGGCCCTGGACCAGAAGGGCCTGGCGCCGGCGCCGCCGGCCGATCGGAACACGCTCATCCGGCGGGCGTACCTTGACCTGCTCGGGCTGCTGCCGAGCCCGGAAGAGGTGGATGCGTTCGTCAACGATCGCTCGCCGCGGGCTTATGAGAGCCTGATCGACCGGCTGCTGGCTTCACCGCAATATGGAGAGCGGTGGGGCCGGTTCTGGCTGGACGTGGCACGCTACGCGGACAGCTCCGGCTACGAGCATGACCGGGACATCAGCAATGCCTGGAAGTACCGCGACTACGTGATCCAGGCGTTTAACCAGGACAAGCCCTACAACCGGTTCGTCCTGGAGCAACTGGCCGGTGATGAGCTGGATGACCGGGACTACGACAGCCTGACCGCCACGACCTACTACCGGATCGGGCCGCGAGTGCGTTTCCGCGAGAAGGACAATCCCTACTATCGGTATGAATACCTGGACGACATGGTCCGGACCACGTTCCAGGGGTTCATGGGCCTCTCGGTGAACTGCGCGCGCTGCCACGACCACAAGTTCGACCCGATCACGCGGGCGGACTACTACCGGTCGATGGCGATGGTGTTTGGATACGTAGACTACGACCATCCACTGGCGCCGGCGGACAAAGTGGCCGAATACGAGAGGATCAAGAAGGAAGTGGAGGAGCAGGTCCGGCCGCTGCGGCGCCAGATCGCCCAGATTGAGGCCCCTTACAGGAAAGCAGCCTACGAACGGAGACTGGCCAAGTTTCCGGAAGAGATTCAGATTGCGGTGAAGACGCCGGAGGAAGACAGGACCCCGGGTCAGAAGCTGCTGGCCGCGCAAATCGTCTCGCTGGACGTGGATCCGGACGCTGCCGCCAATGTGAACGCGGCCGCCTCGAGTTATCGCAGCCTGATCCGGGTGAGCGAGGCGGACGAACCGGTTCGGAGGACACTTCTCGACCAGATCCAGGAGATTCAAAAGAGATTGCCGCCTCCGTTGCCGGTGGCCGAGGGCATCCGGGACGGGGACTATCGGCTGACGCCGGACGGGCCGGGCGACGAGCCGCTGCCCGGCAAAGGGGACCGGTTCAACTATGGAGTGGATTGCTGCTTCCTGCCGGAACCGGGGCGGCCCTTTGCGGTGCCGCCGGTATACTTCGGGGCCAACGGCATGGACGTGACCGAGGATCAGAAGTCGTTTGTCGTGGAGCCGGGCTATCTGAAGGTGCTGCTGAATGGGACGCCGCCACCGATCGCGGACCCGCCGAAGAGCGGGTACATCAGCAGCGGGCGCCGCCGCGCGCTGGCCGAGTGGATTGCCTCGCCGGAGAATCCGCTGACGGCGCGAGTGATGGTGAACCGGATCTGGCACTGGCACTTCGGCCGGGGCATCGTCCCCACGCCGGGCAATTTCGGAAAGATGGGCATGCCGCCCTCGCATCCGGAGCTTCTGGATTGGCTGGCCACCGAGTTTGTCCGTCAAGGATGGAGTATCAAGCAGATGCACCGGTTGATGATGAACTCGGAAACTTACAAGATGGCATCCGGCTTCTACCAGGCCGCCGACATGGAGAAGGACCCCACCAACGTATACCTGTGGAGGTTCCCGCTGCGGCGTCTGGAGGGGGAGGCGATTCGGGACATCATCCTGTCGGCCAGCGGCAAGATCAACCTGGAGGCGGGCGGGGAGCCGTTCTTCCCGGCGATTCCCAAGTCGGTGCGGGAGGGCTACCGGCAAGGCAAGTGGACGCTGACCAAGGAGGAGCCTTCGAACTGGCGTCGCAGCGTGTACTCCTACTGGAAGCGGGGGTTGAAGTACCCGATGTTTGAGGTGCTCGATCAACCCGATCTGAATGTGACTTGCGAGAGGCGGAATGTGACGACGGTTCCGACGCAGGCGCTGACGCTGTTGAACAACGAGTTTGTGCTGATCCAGGCGCGGCATTTCGCGGAGCGGGTCAGGCGCGAGGCGGGCAACGACCCGGCGAAGGAGATCGGGGATCTCTATCGCATCGCTCTGAGCCGGCGGCCGACGCGGAAGGAACTGGACAGCTACCTGACTTTTTTCCAGAAGCAGCGGGAGTATCACCTTGCGCGGGCGCCGGAGGGCGGCGCGGACCTGGCGGCGCTCACCGACGTGGCGCACGTGGTGTTGAACGCGAATGAGTTTGTCTACATCAATTAACTACGGGTCGTGGACCGTGGAACGTAGATGGCGGGGGCATTATGGCTGGGCTGTGTGATCGCAGAATGAGCAAGCGGCGGTTTGTTTCGCGGCGGGACTTTCTGTTTGAAGCGGGATCGGGGATCAGCGGGCTGGCGCTGCTTTGCTTGCTCGGTGAGGACGGACTGCTGGCGGCGCCCACGGGCGCCACGGGTTGCGCCAGCCCGGAAGGTTTCGCGGGTTCGCCGTACTTGCCGAAACCGCCTCACTTCAAGCCTCGGGCCAAATCGGTGATCTCGCTGTTCATGAGCGGCGGGGTGAGCCATGTTGATACCTTCGATTACAAGCCGGAACTGGTGAAGTACCACGGTATGCCGCTCCAGGGGAAAGGCGAGGTTCGCGTCCGGCAGGGGTTTCCGGGGCCCCTGATGAAGAGCCCGTATACCTTCAGCCAGTATGGGCAGGCCGGCGCTTGGGTTTCCGAACTGTTCCCGCACATCGCAACGATGGTGGACGAGCTGGCGTTCGTTCACTCCTGCCAGGGCAAATCCAACGACCACGTGCTGTCGCATTACGAATGGAACACCGGGTCCATACTGATGGGCTTCCCGAGCGTCGGTGCGTGGGTGACCTACGGATTGGGCAGCGAGAACCAGAACCTGCCGGGCTTTGTGGTGATTTATGACGCGCGCGGCGGGCCATTCTCCGGTCCCGCCAACTGGAGCGCCGGGTTCCTGCCGGCGGCCTACCAGGGGACGGTGTTCCGGGCGACGGGCGATCCGATTTTGGACCTGTCTCCCCCGTCGCAGTACGTCACGCCCGAGGAAGAGCGGGCGCGGCTGGACCAGTTGAACTGGATGAACCAGAACCACGCCGAACAGCACCCGGGCAGCTCGGAACTGGCGGCGCGGATCGCTTCCTACGAGCTCGCCTACCGCATGCAGATGTGCGCGCCGGAGGCGGTGGACATTTCCAAGGAGAGCGAGGAAACCAAGCGCCTTTACGGGCTGGACAATCCCGTGTCGGAGGGGTTCGGCAAACAGTGTTTGCTGGCGCGGCGGCTGGTGGAGCGGGGGGTCCGGTTCATCCAGCTTTATAACGGATCCATCGTCAACCAGAACGTGGATACATGGGACGCCCACGCCAGCATTCGGGACAACCACGGGATGCACGCACCAGAAGTGGACAAGCCCATCGCCGGCCTGATCACGGACCTGAAGCGCCGCGGCCTGCTTGACGAGACGCTCGTGATGTGGCACTCGGAGTTTGGGAGGATGCCGATTTCCCAGCGCGGGGTCGGGCGGGACCACAACCCCGGAGCGATGACCGTGTTTCTGGCCGGGGCGGGGATCCAGGGCGGGCAGAAGATCGGGGCCACCGACGAGGTGGGGTACAAGGCCGAGGAGCAGGTCGTAACCCCGCACGATCTGCACGCCACGTTACTGCACCTGCTGGGGCTCGACCACAAGCGGGTGACGTATTATTTCAACGGGCGGCACATGAGGCTGACGGATGTGGCCGGGGAGTTGATCCCGCAGATCGCGGGCCAGACGAAACGCGCGTAATAGTGAGCCTGCCGGCTTACGACTTCTTTTGAAGACGCTTCTTGCCGCCCCAGTACAAGCTCACTTCATGCCCGTCCGGATCGTTCAGGTAGGCGTGCTTCCATCCCCACGGCATGATTTTCGGTCGCTGGCTGAACTGGACGCCGGCGGCTTCCAGATCCTTACATAATTTGTCTAACGCTTTGGTTTCAAAATAGAGCCGCACCCCGCCTGTGTCCAGTGTTCGCCCCGGCTCCAGCAAGTGCAGTGCGATGGTGCTTTGGCCGCGCGGGGACCGCAAGCGTGCATAATACGGGCCGGCTTGCTCGAGCACTTTGAACCCAAGCAGATCGGCATAGAAGTGAAGCGCCGGAGAGAGCTCTAGCACGTACACCATGGCGTGATTGAACGCCAGCGGTGAGGAGCGCATAATTCTTCCGCGTTTTTTCTGTTCCAGCAATCTCCCCCCCTGGCATTCGGCTCTTCAGTGTATCAAGGCCGGCGAGGGGGTGAAAAAAAACGGGGTCTCACGCAAGGACGCCGAAGCCGCAAAGGATTTACAAAGTCGAACACGGCCGAAGTGCAACCACCCGGAACTGCCGGCCGCCTTAAGTTTGAGTGCCGTCACGTGCAACTAAGGGTCACATTGCGAGAGGGTCGCTACACGGCCATGGCTTTGCTCGGCCTTTTCGCGATGAC
>JACQDI010000863.1 GCA_016201195.1 Acidobacteriota bacterium
GCATGCCCAAGCCCGAGGGCTACCGCAAGGCCCTGCGGGTGATGCAACTGGCGGCCCGCTTCGGCCGGCCCATCCTGACGTTTTTAGACACCCCGGGCGCCTATCCCGGCGTGGACGCCGAGGAGCGCGGCCAGGCCGAGGCCATCGCCTACAACTTGCGGGAGATGGCGCGCCTGGCGACGCCTATCGTGGTGACCTGCATTGGGGAAGGGGGCAGCGGCGGGGCGCTCGCCCTGGGCATCGGGAACGTGGTAATGATGCTCGAGAATGCGATTTACTCGGTGATCTCGCCCGAGAGCTGCGCGGCCATCGTGTGGCGCGATTCCGGGAAGGCCGAGCTCGCCGCCGAAGCCCTCCGCCTCACCGCCGAGGACCTCCAGCGGCTGGAACTGGTGGACGAGATCATCCCAGAGCCGCAGGGGGGCGCGCACCTCGACCCCGACGGCGCCGCCGCCCGCCTCCGCGAGGCGCTCGAACGCCACCTGAATCGGTTGTCCTTGTTGACCGGCCCGGACCTCGTCGCCCAACGGTGCGCCCGCTTTCGCCAGATGGGGAATTTCTTTGCTTGAAACAGCGGGTTGCGGGTGTGGATGAAATCGTGGCTGATGCCATGAAACTTCCCCTGAGGAATCGGGTGATTGAGCGGACCGCTCCTGGCAGCGAGGGCCACTGCCCGCCGCCTACTTCTCCAAGTAGTTCCTCATCGCCGCCGGATCCACCTCCACGCCGCGGCGCGAGTACTTCAGCAGGTGCTCGCGGCGGAAGTGGTTCATATACTGGGTGATGATCTCCCGCGAGGTACCGATGTAGCGCGCCAGTTGCTCGTGGGTGATGGGCGGCAAGTGCAGCCACTGATCGGGCGCGGGCTGGCCGAACCGCTTCGCGTAGTTCAGCAGGCTTCTGGCCAGCCGTCGCGGGATCGGATCGAGGCAGAACCCCTCGATGCGGCTGTTGGCCTCCGCTAACTTTTGCGCCACCACCCGCAGCAAAGCGGGTCCCAGGGCCGGACTGCGCTGCATCAGGCGCCGCAACTCCCCCATCGTCCACACCATCACCGAGGCGGAGTCCACGGCGGTGGCCTGCTCGCCGGGCCGGTCCGCTCCCAGAAACCGGCTTTCCCCGAAAAACTCGTCCTTGTGATAAAAGCCGAGAATGACCTCCCGGCCCCCTTCGGCCAGCCGGCTGACCTTCACCCTGCCGTCGATGATCAGGTAGAGCGACTCGCCGCGATCCTCCGGAGCATAAATGACGTCGTTCTTTTTGTATTCCTGAATGGTAGTACGCGGCAACAAAGAGAGCGGGTCTTCCGGACCAGCCGTGAACGCGGTAACGTTTGGCATCGAAGACATGCGCTTACCCCTTTGGGGGCGTCTGTGTGGGCGCTCGGACCAGCCGCGGTCAGGTGTGGTGTACCAGCCGCTGGAACAGGCGGTTTGTCGCCGGAGACAGCGTTCTGGACCGCACCCCCCGCTCAGCCCGAGGGCTTTCGGCCGCTACCGGCGGCTTCACCCGCATCTGCTCCCAATCGTACCCAAAGTGCTGCCCACAATCCAGGCACACAATGTACGTTTCAGCACCCTTCAGGTGCTTTCGGCTTCCCCCACCGTCCCGGATTGTGATCGGGAAACTGGTTCGCCGATGAGAGCATCCGAACAGCCAGTTCGCCATGGTCGAAAGCATATTCGCTCTTCCTCCCAGACGTCTTCTCCCCCAATTGTTAGATCCCGCCCGCGCCGCGCAGGTTGCAAGAATCACAATTGAATCGGCGGAGTCAGAGGTAAATCTTTAGCGGGGCCGTGGGTTGTAGATTCTGAGTTGTAGAACCAATCAGCGCGTGGTCGTAATCGATCGGTCGTAAGGGTGGCCCCGAAACCCACACCTCACAACCTACGACTGTCTTGCTTCCTTACACCGCTTCTCGAGCGCCTTCATGAGCCGGCTCTTGACTGTTTCCGGGAGCGGATACGGATCCATTCCTTTGAACACCTGGATGGTCTTCTTGGTGGTGTCGGCCACCACCCAACAGTTCGGGCACTTGGCCAAGTGGGCCTCCAGTTGGGTGCGCACCTCGGCTTCGAGCGACCCGTCCAGGTAGTCGGTGAGCTCTTTGAGCAGGTGCTTACAGGTGAATTGGCGTGTCCCCATGTTTGCGAAATATCCGGTTCAGCTTCTCCCGCAACTGCAGCCGCGCGCGCAGCAAGCGCGATTTCACGGCAGGGATTGAAAGATCGAGAGCTGTGGCCGTTTCCTCCGTTGAGAGTTCTTCCACATCGCGCAGCAGAAATACCGTGCGAAAACCGGGCGAGAGGCTGTCGATGGCCTTGCTCAAGATGGCGTTCATCTCCGCCCGGCCGTATTTCTGCTCCGGGTTCTCATCCCATGCGGCGATTTCTCGCGGCACCGCGTCCTGCTCGGTCTCCACCGGCTCGTCGAGCGAGACCAGCTTGTCCGACTTCCGCCGCCGCAACTTCATCAACGATTCGTTGACCGCAATCCGCACCAGCCAGGTATAGAACTTGGAGTGGCCCTGGAATTGGCTTAAGTTCGCAAAGGCCTTCAGAAACGTTTCTTGCAGGACGTCTTCTGCATCCTCTTCGTTCTGGGTAATATGCCGCGCCAGGCGGAATATATTGCGCTCGTAGCGGTTGACCAGCTCGCCGAAGGCCGCCGTATCCCCTTGCCGGGCCTGGTCTACCAGCTCCAGCTCGCCTACCGCCGGGGCGCTGTCAGATTGGATCATCGCGGGTTCAAAAAGTTCCAAAAAAATGAAGTATCACCTCAATGGTACACTATTGGTCGCGCGGAGGAAAACTTGTCGTTGTCCCTGGAAATCACCCCCCAGGACCTGCACCGCCGCATGGCCGCCGGGGAGCGCCTGCACCTCATCGACGTCCGCGAACCCTGGGAATACCAAGCTTCGCGCCTGGCGGGCGCCGAACTGATCCCGATGGGCGACATCCCGGCCTCGCTTCCCCGGCTGGAGGGCGATGAGGACCCCCTGGTGGTCTATTGCCACCACGGGGTGCGCAGCCTGCGGGTCGCCAACTGGCTGCGAGGACAGGGCGTCGAGCGCGTTCAGAGCCTGGCCGGAGGCATCGACCGTTGGAGCCTGGAGATCGACCCGGCCACTCCCCGTTACACGTGACCCCCATTCGAACCATCACCGTGGCGGGCGCCGGGGCCAAGGGACGGGAGGTCGCCGCCGCTACTGCCCGAGCCGGCTACCGCACCATCCTTGAGGACATCTCCGGCCAAGTCATCGACCTGGCCCTGGACGAGATCCGCCGCCTGGCGGGCGAGGAGGCCCTGGCCCGCATCGAGCCCGAGCGCGCCCTCGACCGCGCCGCCGCCGAGGCCGACCTGGTCATCGAGACCGTCCCCGACGACATGGAGACCAAGATCGAGGTCTACACGCTGCTCGACCGGGCCGCCGGCCCGCACTGCATCTTCGCCTCCGTTACCTCTTGCTTATCCATAACAGAGATCGCCTCTCTCACCTACCGCCCGTCCCTGGTGCTGGGCATGCATTTTTCCTCTAACGCCAAGCTGCTGGAGCTGGTCCGGGGCCTGGAAACATCTCTCGATACGCTGGCCGCCGCCGAGCAGGTCGGGCTGCGCCTGGGCCGGGAGGTGGTGCGGGTGAAGGAATCGCCGGGGCTGATCGCCGGCCGGCTGAGCGCCCTGCTCGGCAATGAGGCGTTTCAGATGCTCGAGCAGGGCGTCGCCTCTGCCGCCGACATTGACCGGGCGGCGAAGCTGGGACTCGGCCATTCAGTGGGACCTCTCGAATGGGCCGACCAGACCGGGCTCGACACCTGCCTCGACCTGCTGGAGCGGCTCCACCGCTCGCTCGGCGAAAAGTACCGGCCGGCGCTGCTGCTCGCCCAATACGTCAAGGCCGGGCGGCTGGGCCGCAAAACCGGACGCGGAGTTTACGACTATGGAACGGCAAAACGTCAAGCTGGAAAATCATGACCGCATCTGGACGCTGACCTTCGACCGGCCCGAGAAGCGCAACTGCCTGGACTTGCAGACCGTCCGCGAAGCCCACGATGCTCTCGACGAGGTGGAACGCGCGGCGGGCTCGGCCGGCTGCGTGTTGATTATTCGGGGCGGGGGAGACAAGGCGTTCGTCGCCGGCGCCGACATCAGCCAACTCTACCAGCGCACCGAGAACGACGCCCTGTGCGCTATCAACCAGAAGCTGTTCAACGCCATCGAGAACTTCCCCTGGCCGGTCATCGCCGCCGTCAACGGCTTCGCCCTGGGCGGGGGCTTCGAGCTGGCCATCGCTTGCGACCTCCGCGTGGCGAGCGACACGGCCCGCTTCGGGTTCCCCGAGACCGGCTTGGGGATCATCCCCGGCGCCGGCGGGACCCAGCGCCTGGCCCGGCTCCACAGCCTGGCCTTGGCCAAGGAACTGATCCTCACCGGAGAGGTGATTGACGCCCAACGCGCACTAGAGCTGGGGCTGGTTTCCGCGGTGGTGGCTCCGGCCGGGTTGATGGCCGAGGCCGTTGCCTACGCCGAGAAAATGCTCACCCGCGGCCCCCTTGCCCTGCGCATGGCCAAACTGGCCATGAACGCCTCCAGCCACGCCCCGGAATACGCCGGGCTGCTGATCGAGACACTGGCTCAAACGGTGTGCTTCGGCTCAGAGGACAAGGCGGAGGGGACGCGGGCGTTTTTGGAAAAGCGAAAGCCCGAGTTTAGGGGGAGGTAGACCCCGCCCGCCCGACTGGGGCGGCGGACGGCGAGCCAGGGTTCCGATTCGATGCTGGTTGGGCGCGGCGGTCTACTCTTCCTTCTTTTTGCGGCGGCGCATGATGATGACCGCCAGTAGAACCAGCGCCAGCACGCCGCAAACAATCCGGACTGTTGTGGGATCCATTGTTCCTCCGCTTCGTTGGTAGTCTACAATACTTTCATTCGCAACGCATTTCTTTTCTGCCCCCGGTGGCACGCCCAGGCTACCGGCTTCCCGGAACCGGTGCCGGGAGAAAGGCCTTGCCCAACACCTCACAGATCGGCGGATTGGCCCCTTCTGTGTAGTCCCGCAGGCAGCGGCACGGCAGTCTTACCCTGGTGGCGAGACCTCGTACCGCTCCGTTTTCGCCCACTTGAACTCCCGCCGGGCGATGAAATCATCATAAATCGCCCGGGCCACGACCGGGATCCAAAGCTGGCAATAAGAAAAATACATCACCAGGATGAGCGTGGTATTGATGAGTGACTCTTCACCCTTTTCGTAGGCCAGCGCGATGATCAGTTGCAAGACGAAGGTCCCGTAGGCGAAGACCCACACTACACTGTAAGGCCCCGGCACGGTGATCCGCACCAAGCCGGAGACGCTCAGCACGAACAGCAGGTCGGAAATCAGAATCGCGACGAAGAATATATAGTAAAGAGACAGTGAGTATAGCAGCTCCCAGCCGATCCGGCGCGGTCGCAGCCCGAGCAGGCTGCGAGCATATTTTCGAAACAGGTAGTTATGCCCGCGCACCCAGCGGTGCCGCTGCCGGAACCATACCCGCAGCGTCTCCGGCTCCTGCTCCCAGGTGACCGAGGCGGGCACGAACTGCACCAGGTAGCCGGCCTGGTAGACGCGCAGGGTCAGCTCGGCGTCTTCGGTGAGGGCCTGCTCATCCCAGCCCCCCAACGCCTCGACCAGGCCCCGGTGAATGACGTAGTTGGTGCCCGGCAGGGTGCTGAAGCGCAACAGCATCCAGCGGCCGGCCTGGATGATCCACTGAAAGCCGATGCCTTCAATGTTGAGGAAACGCGTGAGCAGGGCCTGGCGGCGGTTGATGGCGCGATACATGCCGATGGCTGCTCCCAGGCGGGGATCGCAGGCCAGGCGCTCGGCGAGTGGCCGCAGCGCTCCGGGCTCGGGCGTGTTGTCGGCGTCGTAGATGGCGAGCACGGGGTGCCGGGCGTGGGGAAGGGCAAAATTCAGTGCCGCCGCCTTGCCCCGCGCGGTCTGCCCCTCGGGTACCTCCAGCAGCCGCACCCTCGGATCCACCAGAAACTCCGTGGCGATCGCCGCTGTGCGGTCGGTGCTGCCATCGTTGATGATGAGGATCTCGAGCTTCTCCGGCGGATACTCCAGGGCCAGCAACGCCCGCAGCGTGTGGGCGAGGACCCGCTCTTCGTTGTGGCAGGGCACCAGCAGCGAGATCAAGGGCAGAGAAGTCTCGGGAAGGGGATTCCGGGTCGCGCGTCGGCGGGTCTGGAGCCAGTAGCGGTAGCCTAGAAAGAACAACAGCGACTGGTAGGCGAGCATGAACCAGATCAGGGTCACCGCCGCCACGAACAGGGCGTTGAAGACGAGGTGGGAGTACACTACGGCCCCACCGCCAGCCGGACGCTGTTACTGGTGCGGCCGCCTGCCACCACTGCCACCAAGGCGGTCGGGGCGGCCGTCCCCGCCGGCACGTCAAAGTTGATCTGGTAGAGGCCACTGAAGCCGGGAGCCAAGCCGCTGAAGCGGACCAGGGCCGGCGTGCTGCCCACCGTTACCGTGGGAGCGAGCGCAGTGGGGGCGAGCCTGTCGAGCGGGGCCGGCTGGCCATCCACCGGCGGCAGGTTCGTCGCCCCCAGGCCGGTCAGGAACATCACGATCGCCTCACCGGCGCGGGCGGGACGGGCGGCGGTCACGAGCGACAGGTCGGCGCCGTGGAGGAAGGCTCCGGCGCCGTCCAGTGAGACAAAGATCCCCGGCGAGGCGGGCGCCACGCCCACCGTCTCCGGCGCGCTGGTTTGGGCCCCGACCGTCACCGTAACCTGCACCGTCTCGAGCGCCAGCAGTCGTACGGGGGCCACCAGGTTGATCTGCCCGGCGCTTGTGTAGAGCAGCGGGGCCGGGGCGCCGTTGAAGCTCACCGTGGCGTTGCCCAGCGTGGTGGGCAAGGGGAAGGCGACGGCTGACTGTGAAGTGACCCCTGGAAAGGCGCCGAACACCGACACGATGGAGTTGCCGCTGATGGGCGCCCCGCGCGCAAAGCCCGCCCCCTCCACCACCCCACCCGCGGAGATGCTGACCGCCGGCGGTGTTGTCGCCAGCCGGAAGGTTATTTCTTCCGAGGAGGCCCCGTCGGGGTTCACCACCGAAACCACCGCCGAAGTCCCGCTGAACTGCGGCACGGCGAGCTGCAACGTGTTGCTGGGTACGACGGTCACCGGCGGGGTGAGGGTCCCCGAGGCGGTGGCGAAGCGGGCCGTCGAGCCGGCCACGAAACCCTCGCCACGCAGCGAAACCTGCGCGCCGGCCGGGGCCGGGTTAGGGGCGATCTCGGCCAGCGTCGGCGCGTTGAGGAACGTAAACTGCACCGGCACGCCCCCCACGGCGATGGTCGAGCGCACCGTGTCGGTGTTGACGTCGATCACGCTCACCGTGCCCGAGCCCAGGTTGGTGACGTAGAGAAAATCCTCGTTGGGATCGAACTGCAAGCCGAACGGCGAGCGGCCCACCGCCACCTCGCCCTCCGGCGTGTTCGAGCTCAGATCCAAAATGGTAACCGTGTTCGATCCCTGGTTGCTGACGTAAGCGAACAACGAATCAGAGGTGACGGCCATGTCCACCGGCTGGCTGCCCACGGTGATCTGGGTGATCACCCGGAGCTGCTGGGTGTCGACCACCGCCACGCGCCCCACATTGCGCAGAATGGCGTAGGCCCGCCGCCCGTCGCCGGAAAACACCACCGCCACCGGCCCGCCGCCCACCGCCACCGAGCCGGTGACCGCATTCTGATTGAGATCCACCACCGAAAGGGTGCCCGAGCCGTTGTTGACCACCCATGCCGTGGTCAGGCTCGGCGAGATGGCGAACTGCACTGGCCGCTGCCCCACGACGAGAGTCTTGACGACCTGGTTGCGGCCGGTGTCGATCACGCTTATGCTGGCCGCATCCTGGTTCACCACATAGGCGAAGGGGCCGCGGGGAGAAATGTTCACCTGGACCGGCGTCGCTTCGACCGGAATGGTGGCCACCGCCCGGCGCGTCCCGGTATCGATCACCGTCACATCGTTGCTGCCCTCGTGGGCCACGTAGACAAAGCGCCCGTCGGGCGTGGCATCCAGGCTGCCCGGGGCCTGGCCGGTGGGGATGGTCGTTACGCGGGTGTTGGACGCCAGATCGAGCAGCGCCACGTTGTTGTCGAGCTGGTTGGAGACGAAGGCGAAGCGATTATTGGGGAGGATGAACATTTCGCTCGCCTCGTTGCCCGTGGGAATCGAGGTCCTGACCTGTCGGGATCCCAGATCCACAACCTGTACGAGGGGCCGCGCATTGTCCACCACGTAGGCGACGCCTTGGGCATAAAGCGAGGCGGCCGAGAGCACCGCCATGACCAGCAGTCTCATCGCTCCCCCCATAACCGCCGGTGATAGGTGAACCCGGCGGTCACCTGATAGCGGGCGCTGTTGGGGTCGAGTCGCCCTACGCTGCGCCCGGCGCTGGCGAACAGGCCCCACGAGGGAGTCATCATCACAGTCACGCCACCCAATACATCCGTGCGCGACCGGTTCAGTCCCAGATCGCTGACCAGCCCCAGGTCCCGCGTGAGCCGGGACGAAGAAACGATGGCCGTCGGGGTCACCCGCTGCCACTGGTTTAATTCCCAGGCCAGAGAGTGGAATACGATGCCGCGGGTCAGGTAGCCGGCCGAGTAATAAAAGCGGAAGCGATCGAAAGATTTTTGGGCCAGCAGCGGGAGCAGGTAATTGACGCGGCTCGGAGCAAGCACATTTCCAGCCAGGCTGGCCGCACCCAGGACCTCCACGCCGGGTTTGACGGCCACCCCCGGACGGCCCGGTTTTTCGGGCAGCAGCAGAATCTTCAGGCCGAAGTCGGAGTCGGCCAAACTGGTGATGCGGAGCTGCTCGAAATCGGAGCGCACCATCCCCACGCTGCCCGAAACCTCCAGGCGGGGATGGAGGCCCAAGGAAATATTGGTGGCGGGCGCGGACAGATCGTGGCCGGCCCGCACGCGGTCATAGGAGACGTATTGGCTCAGCACCAACGTGCCTGTCTCGGTGAGCTCCGCATCGTCATAGTAGGCGGTGGGCGAGCTGACGCGCCGGCGCTCGTTCTGGGCCGGCGATGGAAGGGCCAGCAGCAGAATCAGCGCGATGGAGGCCACTCTCAAGCGCCCTCGCCCCGCCGCGCCGGGCGGCGCACCCGCAGGTGCAGGTAAATGCCGATCATCAGGGCCGTGGTGAGGGCGCCAAAGGCAGCGATCGCCGAGGCCGAAGCCGCGCCCCACACATTGACCAGCACACCTGCCGAGGTGAAGGTTTCGACCTCGACGCGGTGCTCGCCTCGCGGCACGAGCAGGGCCCAGACGCCACCGCCGGCCGGCTCCCACGCTGGTGGAGCCCGCCGGCCGTCCACCAGCAGGCCGAGCGGTTTCTGGTTGAGCAACAGCACCGCCCGGCTGGGGCTGCGGTAATGAACCTCGACTCCGGTGCGACGGCTGCGCGCCTCGAGCAGCTCTCCGCTCAGGTAAAGCACCCGGGTGAGCTCCTCGGCGCGCTCCCGAAGTTGCAGCCAGGGCCGCTCGACTGTGAGCCGGTGACGGCCCGCGGGCGCCAGTAGCCCCTCCGGCGAAACGGCCGGCCACAGCCGCCCATCCAGGAAGTAATCGCGATCCTCGGCCGAGGTCAGCCATACCGGAACCGGCGCTTCGAGGGTCCAGCCGGTGGGCCCCGCATCGAGCCGCGCGGGCGCCGCGAGCGCCGTTCCCAGCGCCTTCCAGTCCTGGCTGGGGACGGTCCACTCGGAGTAGATCGCCACCCGCCCGAAAAC
>JACQDI010000864.1 GCA_016201195.1 Acidobacteriota bacterium
GAAACGACTGGGTATCCTGCTTTCGGGCCGCGGCTCCAACTTCGAGGCCATCGCTAACAGCGTGGCCGCGGGGAGAATCCCGGCGGAGATCGCGGTGGTGATCAGCAACAATCCTAAAGCGGCGGGCCTGGAAAAAGCTCAAGCTCACGGCATTCCGGCGGTGGTGATTCCGTCCAAGGGCCTGGAACGGGAAACCTACGACCGGCTGGTAGTGGCCGAACTGCAGAGCCGCCAGGTGGACCTGGTGTGTCTCGCGGGTTTCATGCGGCTGCTCAGCGCCTACTTTGTGCAGCAATTTCCCAACCGGATCCTGAATATCCACCCGGCGCTGCTGCCCTCCTTTCCGGGCCTGGAAGCTCAGCACCAGGCCCTGGAGCACGGGGTGAAGATTACCGGATGCACCGTGCACTTTGTGGACGAGTTTCTGGACGCTGGCCAGATCCTCGTCCAGGCTGCCGTGGAAGTGCGCGACGACGACACCGAGGAAACGCTTTCCGCGCGCATCCTCGCCCAGGAACACCGCATCTATACAGAGGCGATCAACCTGGCGCTGAGCGGCCAATATCGCATCGAAGGAAGAAGGGTCCTGCGCGCGTGACCATCGACGAACAACTCACCTACCTGAAGAAAGGGATGGCCGAGATCATCCGCGAAGAGGAGTTGCGCGAGCGCCTGGCTGCCGGCAAGCGCCTGCGGGTGAAGGCGGGGTTTGACCCCACCGCCCCCGATCTGCACCTCGGCCACACTGTGCTCCTGCGCAAGATGAAGCACTTTCAGGAGCTTGGCCACACGGTCATTTTCCTGATCGGCGATTTCACCTCGCTGATCGGCGATCCCTCGGGCCGCAACGTAACGCGCCCGCCCATGAGCCGTGAGGAGATCGACCAGAACGCCGAGACCTACAAGGCCCAGGTATTCAAGATCCTCGACCCCGCTCGCACCGAGATCCGTTTCAACAGCGAGTGGCTGGGGAAGATGAAGTTCGAGGACGTGATCCGGCTGTGTTCCCGCTACACCGTGGCGCGGATCCTGGAGCGCGACGACTTCGCCAAGCGTTACAAGGAGGGCCAGCCCATCTCGATGCACGAGATGCTCTACTCGCTGGCTCAGGGCTTCGACTCGGTGAACCTGCAATGCGACGTGGAGATGGGGGGTACCGACCAGAAGTTCAATCTGCTCGTCGGCCGGGAGATCCAAAAGGACTTCGGGCAGCCGCCGCAGGTCGTAGCCACCGTGCCGATTCTCGAAGGCCTGGACGGCGTGCAGAAGATGTCCAAGTCGCTCGGCAACTACATCGGCATCACCGAGCCGCCGGAGGTGATGTACCGCAAGGTGATGCAGATCAGCGACGAGCTGATGTGGCGCTACTACGAGCTGCTCACCGACCTGAGCCTGGCCGAGATCGCTGCGCTGGCCAAGGGCCATCCGATGGAAGCCAAGAAAGACCTCGCCCGCCGTATCGTCACCGACTTCCACTCGGCGGCGGAGGCCGAGAAAGCAGCCGAGGAGTTTCGCCGCGTGGTACAGGAGAAAGAGCTGCCGGCGAAGGTTGAGGTGGTCGCAGAGCTACACATGGGCGTTACTCTCCGCCTTGACAAGAGACTGTCGCAGTGGGGCCTAGCCGAATCCGTTTCTGACGCTGTGCGAAAAATCAAGGCCGGCGCGGTACGCATAAACGGCGCCACACACCGAGATTTGGCCCTACGGGTGGATCCCTCGACTCGAGAGCTGCTCGTCCAGGTCGGGAAAAAGTGGAAACGGGTAAAGTGGTGAGCCGTGCCCGACCTTCGCACCAACCTCGCGCTCGCCTCCGCCTCCATCCGGGCGCAGCGGCTGCGGGCGTTTCTCACTGTCTTGGGTATCACCATGGGCGTCGCCACGCTGATGGCGGTGATCACCCTGGTGCAGGGGGCCAATACCTACGTCGAGCAGAAGATCGCCAACCTGGGGACCAACGTCTTTCAGGTGGGCAAGATGCCGTTTGCGTCGGTGAACTTCGACGAGTTCATGCGCGCCCGGCGCAACCGCGACGTCACCAAAGAGGACCTGGAGGCCCTTCGGGAGGCCTGCACCGCCTGCGAGGCGGTGGGATCGGAAACCAGCACGGTCACCCGCGTGCGCTACCAAGACCAGGAACTGCGGGACCAGACCCTGATCGGCCAGACGGCCAACATGGCCTACATCGGCACGCGCACGGTGGAGTTGGGCCGCTACTTCACCGAGCTCGAGGAACAGCACGACGCCAGCGTGTGCCTGATCGGCGACTCGGTGCGCTCGAAACTGTTTGCCGGCCTGGATCCTCTGGGCAGGGTGGTGCGCGTGGGCAAGGACGAGTTCCTCATCATCGGGGTTTTCGAGAAGATCGGGGCCGTCCTCGGTCAGGAGACAGACAACTTCGTCATCATCCCGCTGTCGGTGTTTCTGCGCCTGGCCGGGCAGCGCCGCTCGATCACCATCAACGCCAAGGCGAGCGGCGGGGACCGGATCTTCCAGCTTGCCCAGGACCAGGTGCGCCTGGTCATGCGCGCCCGCCGCCACATCACCGGCGACAAGCGTGAGGATTTCTACATCGGCACGGCGGAAAGCTACATCAGCCTGTGGCAGCAGATCAGCTCCTCCTTCTTCACTGTATTTTTGATGCTGTCGTCGATCTCAGCGGTGGTGGGCGGCATCGTCATCATGAATATCATGCTGGTGAGCGTGACCGAGCGGACCAAGGAGATCGGGATCCGCCGGGCCTGCGGGGCGCGCCAGGTGGACATCATGCGCCAGTTTCTGACCGAGAGCATCCTGCTGTGCGTGGCCGGAGGCATCGCCGGCGTGCTGCTGGGTTTCGCGGCGGCCCTGGCCGTGCGCACGCTGGCCGACTTCCCTGCTACGGTGAAGCTGTGGGCCGCGGCGCTGGGGGTTTTCCTGTCGTCGGGCATCGGTCTTTTCTTCGGCATCTACCCGGCGGTAAAGGCCGCGCGCCTGGATCCCGTGGTGGCGTTGAGAACCGAATGAGAAGGAATTTGATGATTTCATGATTTGGTGATTTGTTGATTTAAAAACCAACCTGTGCTGCGGGGTTTCAAATCACCAAATCAGCAAATCACCAAATCAAGAAATCTGCCCCATGACTCGTTCCGAGCTTTACGAGAGCCTACTGATCGCCCTGGACGGCATTCGCAGCCGCAAGATGCGGTCGTTCTTGACCGTATTGGGGGTGATCATCGGGGTCACCTCGGTGATCGCCGTGGCCGCCATCATCGACGGGCTGAACCGCAACATCATGGAACGGGTCCAGGCGCTGGGCGCCAAGGTCTTCTTCGTCACCCGCATCCCGCTGGCCCGCTTCGGGCGGCTGCCCGAGGCGATCCGCGTGCGCAAGTATTTTACCTACGACGATGCGCGGGTCATCCGCGAGTCCTGCCCCACCGTGGAGATCGCCTCGGCCTTCGCCACCCGCGCCGTTTTCTTCGGCGCGCCCAACGACATCCGCTACGCCAACGAGCGGGTGGACAACGCGATCCTCCGGGGCGCGGACCCCAACTACAACGCCGCGCTGCCGATCTTTGACACGGCGCAGGGGCGATTCGTCTCCAGCTACGACATGGATCACACGCGCTTCGTGGCGGTGATCGGCCAGGCTATCGCCTCGTCGCTGTTTCCTAATGTGGATCCGATCGGCAAGACGGTGCGGCTCAACGGACTACCCTTCGAGGTGGTGGGCGTCTTTGAGAAGGACACCGGATTTTTCGGCGGGCCAGGCGTCGACCAGTTCGTCTGCATTCCCTACTCGACCTTCCACAAACTCTACCCGGAGATCAAGGAGCACTTCATCGCCATCTCCGTGCGCGACGCCCGCGACCTGCAGGCGGCGGCCGACGAGGTGGTCACTACGCTGCGGCGGCACCGCAAGGTGGCGACCAACGCCCCCAACGATTTCGAGCTCACCATGCCTGATTTCCTGTCCAACCTCTGGAACCAGCTCACCGGGGCGCTGGTGATCCTGACCGGGGTGATCAGCTCGATCGCCCTGCTGGTCGGCGGCATCGGGGTGATGAACATCATGCTGATTTCGGTGACCGAGCGGACGGCCGAGATCGGGATCCGCAAAGCGGTGGGCGCCCGCAAGAACGACATCCGCGCCCAGTTCCTGATCGAGGCTATCACCCTCACCAGTGTCGGCGGCGTGCTGGGCATCCTGATCGGCGCAGCGATCAGTTGGACCGTGCGCACGCTGTTTCCCGCGCTTCCCACCTACGTGTCGGTGTTCTGGATCGTAGCCGGCTTCGCCCTCGCCGCGGGCGTGGGCTTGTTCTTCGGCTTCTATCCCGCCAACCGAGCCGCCGGCCTCGACCCAATCGTTTGTTTACGGCACGAATAGCCACAGAGACACAGAGGCACAGAGAAGAAAGATTTTGCAGCTCTCTGTGTCTCTGTGCCTCTGTGGCGTTCTAAAGGACCTTTGTTCCGTATTGATCGATCGCCTTCTGCCGCCACTCGATTCCCAGCCCGGGCGTGTCGTCGAGATACAGGACGCTCTTCTCGATCCGCGGCTTCTTGTCGTAGATCTCGAACCAGAACGGGTCGCGGTCCGGGTTGGCGAAGCCTTCCAGGATGTAGCCGTTGGGCACGGACGCCAACAGGTGACCGTGCAGGGGCGGCTCATGGTGCGGGGCCATCAGGATGTGGCACATGGAGGCCATGCCGGCGATCTTGCGCCATTCCGTGATGCCGGCGTGGGCGTGGCAATCGAACTGCATGAAGTCGATGGCGCCGGTTTCCATCAGCCGCCGCGCGCCCCAGCGGGTGATCTCGCCCTCGCCGGAAGCCAGCGGGATCCGCGTGTTGAGCTTCAGTTGCTGGAGGGCCTGCACGTCGTCGTACCAGTGCAGAGGCTCCTCGAGCCAGGTGATGTCCAGGTCGTAGAGCTTGTTCGAGCCTTGAATCGCGGTGGCCAGGTCCCAGCCCCGGTTCACATCGAGCATGATCTTGACCTTGGGCCCCACCGCCTCGCGAACCGCCTTTACGCGGTTGTAGTCGTCCTGCACGCTGAAGCCGCCGGTGAAGCCGCCGATCTTGAGTTTGATCGCGTTGAAGCCCTGGTCGATGTAGCCGCGCACCTCCTGCACCAGCTCGGGGATACCCTTACCCTCGCGGTAGTACCCGCCGGTCACGTAGACGGGGACCGTGTCGCGGTAGCCGCCGAGGAACTTGTAGAGCGGCAGGCCGGCCGACTTGGCCATGATGTCCCACAGCGCCGCATCGATGGCCGCCATGATACTGATAATGCTGGCTTGGTTCCAGCCGTGCTTGGCCATCTCGCGGCTGTAAGTGAGGCTGAACATCTTTTCCCAGATCCTGCCGACCATGAAGGGATCCTCGCCGATGACCAGGTCGGCGAACCCCTTACGCAGCAGGTCCGCTCCGCCGCCGCCCCCTTCGCCGTGCCCGATGATGCCTGCGTCAGTGTGCACTTTCAGGATTAGCCGCGAGGCTCGCGGCTGGAAGCCGCCGATGGGCGAGGTCGACATCCAGAAGCGCTCCTGGAGCGCCTTCTGGAGCAGGATCGCTTCCACGCGGGTGACTTTGGTGGGCTTGACCTGGCCACGAGGGCGGTCGCTTTGCGGGACGTTGGCTACCATCGCTGCGGAAAGAAGTTCACGGCGGGTCATGGGCGCCTCCTTGCCGGTGAAAACAGAAACAATGTAGCACTTCCCGCCCTCCGCCGCACGGCCCCGTTTTCGCTACACTAAAACTCGTGAAGGTCCTGGTGATCGAAGACGAAGTCAAGTCCGCTTCCTATCTTCGGAAGGGACTCTCCGAGCAAGGCTTCATCGTCGACGTGGCCGCCGACGGGGAGGAGGGGCTCCACCTGGCGCGGCATTGCCGCTATGACCTTCTGATACTCGATATCATGCTGCCCAAGCAGGACGGCTGGGCGGTCCTCTCCGATTTGCGCGGCGCCAGGAACCAGACGCCGGTGCTGGTGCTCACCGCCCGCGACGCCGTCCAGGACCGGGTCAAGGGATTGGACCTCGGCGCCGACGACTACCTGGTCAAGCCCTTTGCCTTCTCCGAGCTGCTGGCCCGGATTCGCACCGTCCTGCGGCGGGGGCCGGCGCGCCAGGCGGAAACGCTCGCCGTCGCCGACCTGGAAATCGACGTGGTGCGGCAACGCGCCGGGCGCAGCGGCAAGCGCCTGGATCTGACCCCGAAAGAGTTCCGGCTGCTCTCGCTGCTGGCTCGCTGCGCCGGAGAGGTGCTGAGCCGGACCCTCATCGCCGAGCAGGTCTGGGACATGAACTTCGACAGCGACACCAACGTGGTGGACGTGCACGTGCGGCGCTTGCGCGCCAAGGTTGACGACCCGTTTCCGCGCAAGCTGATCCACACCGTACGCGGGGTTGGCTATGTACTGGAAGATCGGGACAAGTGACCGACGCGAGGCTCCCAGCCTCGCCGCCCGGCTCTCGGCCTGGTACGCCGCCTCGGCGTTCCTGCTGATCCTGGTGGCCACGGGCTTGTTGTACTGGGCGCTGGTCCGCAGCTTCAATCGGCAGGACGATCTGTACCTAGCCGAGAAGATCGCCAACCTGCGCACTCTGCTTCAGGATCCCTCGCGACAACTGGCGACGCTGCGCTGGGAGGTGGAGGAGGAGTCGGCGGGTCATCCCTCCATCCGCGTGCTGTCGCGCATCCTCGCCGGCGACGGACGCTTGGTCGCAGAGACCGAAGGCATGTCGCGGGAGTTGCCGTGGAACGTGCCGGCGCCGTCGGTCCCGCCCGGCTGGGAACCGGTGGAGGGAAGCGAAATCCGGTCCGCCGGCGGAAAGAGGTTTCGGGCGCTGTCGGCCAAAGCGCCCGGCCACTCGGCGGAGACCTACGATCTTCTGGTGGCGATCGATCTTACCTATCAAGAAAACCTTCTTAGCACGTACCGCAAGCAGCTCTGGCTGGTGCTGGGGGGCGGCCTGCTCCTGGCGGTGCTGGTGGGGTACCGCATCGCCCGGCGCGGTATCCGGCCAGTGGAGGAAA
>JACQDI010000081.1 GCA_016201195.1 Acidobacteriota bacterium
GACCTGCTTCCAGAACGCCAGGCTCGCCGTCGAGAAATTGGTCTGCAGCGCGGGCGTTTCCAGCAGCACCGGGTCCCCGTTCGGATACCGCTGCGCAATACCTGCCCCCGGCGACGGGTCCCCGTGCTCCAGTTCCATGCTGAACGCCGCCGCAACGTCGATCCCATAACCCTTCAGCGCCGCAAAGTACGCCCGGTGCCAGTCGCGCGCCGCCCGGTTGAGCCGCGGCGTCGCGGTCAGGTCGGTTCGCCACGCCCCGTCCGCCCCGCCCGTCAAAGTGGCGCCGCTCGCCACCGCCCGCATCGTCCCCGTCGCCGGAGTGGCCGCGAGGGTCACGCTGTTCCCCGCCGCTCCCATCACCCGAGCATGCACGGTCAGCACCGCCCCCGACGCCTCCGCCCAAACGCCCGTCGAGCCGTTGTTGATCAGGTACTCGAAGGCCTTGGCCACGCTCTCCAGCGTGTCGGTGATCAGCGTGACCCGCGAATAGACCGTCCCCGAAATCGTGATCTCGACCACCTGGCCGAACACCGCCGCACCCTCAAAGCTCACTGTCCCCTGCGAGTACACATTCGTAGGATTCCCCAGCTCGTAGAACAGCAACGCCCCGGCATAGTGATTGGCCCGCCCGGTGAATCCGAGCATCTGGAGGTTCCACGCCACGCGCTCCGGCGCGAGCACCAGCGAGTGATCGGTGTCCCAGTCCGTGGCCAGCGTTTCATTCGCCTGCGCCGGCTGCGCGCTCACCGTCGCCGCGGGCTCCGCCAGCTCCAGGTAATCGATGTAGAAAACGCCCGCGCCGCTCAAGGTCGCGGTGACCGTGTGGCTGCCCGCGCCTTGTGAGCCCAGATCCAGCCGCACCAGAAAATCCTCCTGCGCCACATTTAGATCGAACACCCGGTCTGCCTGGGCATCGACTTTCACCGTGATCACCCCGGCGCTCGCGGTCCTTCTTGCCCCTAGGTACAGCCGGTGCCCGATCTGCGCCGAGTAATCTACGCGGCACTGCGCCCCCACCTGGCTCGTCCGATGAATCGTCCCCCCCGAGTAGTTCCCGCGATCCACGCTCCACGATCCGCTGTACGCCACCTTGGCGTCGTCGTCCTCAAATCGCCGGCTCTGCGGCCCCGCCACCTGGTAAGCGCGGTTCGACCCAGTCACGCTCCAGCCCGACACCAGCACCGAAAACTCCCCGCGCTGATACGCGCCCGGCTGCAAGGCCGCGGCATAGGTCCACCGCATCTTGCGAACGTTCTGGGTCGGAATAGGACCCAGCGTCGGATCGCTCAGCGCCGCGAAGTTCAGTGTGACCAGCCATTCCGTAGGCGACGTCCCGCCGCCCATGGTCTGGCTCGCCGGAACCCATTGCTCGGTCTTGGCGCCGTTCACCAGCCCCAGCACTCCCAGTAGGTTCCCCTCTGCGCCCTCCTTTGTGTTCGTCAGCACGATCTGGTTCCCGCCCGCCACCTCCGCGGTGACCGTGGTGGAGAACGTGTTGATGTTCAGCTTCAGGTCGTCGAGCACGCCCGATATCGTGTCCGATCCTCCTACTTGGTGGTAGTAATGCTCGTTCAGCCAGGAAAGCTCGACGTAGTCCCCGGCCGTCAGCGTGCCCTGCAAGGTGAAGGTGGCCTGGGCTTTCGCAAAACTCCCCGCGGTGGGCGTGGCATGGTCCCGCAGCCGCACCCGGTAGACTTGCTCCGCCCCGCCCGCGCCCGGCGCCCAGATCCGCAGATACGGCCAGTCCACCGTCGGGTAGAGGCCCGAGTCCATCCCGATGCAGTTGGTCCGTGTCTCCCGATAACTCAGCGTGAGCCCGCTCAGATCCCCGTCAGGCAGATTCCGCAACGCCGGGTGCTCGAACGTGTTGTCCCGCGTCCACTCGATCACCACCCAATCAAACTGCTGCCGCCACGACCCCGAGACGGTAAACCCGCTCGCCCCAGCCCCGCTCAACGCCGCCACCGCCGAAGGCCGAAAGAAGTAGCACTGCAAATCCCGATCCGGCCTCAATTTCTCAAGAGCTTCTGACATAAC
>JACQDI010000865.1 GCA_016201195.1 Acidobacteriota bacterium
GGCGCGGCTCCATCATTCGCGAGGGGACCGAGTTCGGCAAAGCCAGGGGGCTTACCGTCGACTGGGCCGCATTCGCCGACGCCTGGCGGGGCGGCTACGGCCCCTCGATGGACCGCGTCCGCCGCGGCGAGTTGCCCTGGACCAATCTCGACGCCCTGCACCGCATGATCCTCGACCGCCTGCTCGATCAGTTCCACATCACTGGCCTGAGCGAGGCTGAGAAGGATCACCTGAACCGCGTCTGGCATCGCCTGGCGCCCTGGCCCGATGCGGTCGACGGCCTGACGCGATTACGCACGCGATTCGTTCTGGCCACGCTTTCGAACGGCAACGTGGCGCTGTTGACCAACATGGCCAAGCACGCCGCTCTGCCTTGGGACTGCATTCTGTCGGCGGAGCTGGTGAAACACTACAAGCCCGACCCGGCGGTCTACCAAATGGCCGCCGATCTTCTGGGCCTGCAACCGAATCAGGTCATGATGGTCGCCGCTCACAAGGGTGATTTGCAAGCAGCAAAGAAAGTGGGATTGCGGACTGCCTTCGTTCCCCGCCCGCTGGAGTTCGGCCCCGACCGGAAGCCCGACGTGGCCGCAGACCCTTCGTTCGATGTCAATGCGCGCGACTTTCTCGACTTGGCGGCAAAGCTGGTGCGGTGAGCCTCTCTCTAACCCGGCACAAACTGCCGCAGGAACTGGTGGGCCGCGCGGAAACCTGTTTTGTACCCCTCGTTGAAATCGTTGCCCTGGTACGCCGGGCCGTAAAGATCATCTTCGTGTTCGATATTCATGGCTCCTTCGAAGCCGGCATCCATTAAGACGGTGAAAAACGCTTTCCAGTCGATCGACCCCATGCCTGGAATCCGGAAGCGCCACCACCGCGCCCGATTCAGCGGGTTAATGCCCGTCTTGCGCAGGATCTCCCAGCGGATCTCTGTATCCTTCAGATGCACGTCGTAGATCTTGTCCACGAAGTCCCGCGCGCACTGGATAGGATCCATCATCTGCCAGACCAGGTGGGACGGATCGTATTGCAAGCCGACGTAAGGCGAGTCGCCGAACGCCTGGAACAGGGCCTCGTAGCCCACGGGCCCCGTGGCGATGTTCGGCCCGCCGGCGTAAGGCTCCCACAGAATCCGGACCTTGTGCTTCTGGCAGAGCGGGAAATACTTCTCCGTGTACACCCGCACGATCTCGCCAACCTGCTCGTCGAGCGGCCGGCCGGGCATTGTGCCCGAGGCCGTGCCTACGTGGGCCACGCCCAATTTTCCCGCCAGTTCGATTACCTTGCCGAAGTAGGCATTGGTCCGAGCGCGGGCGGCCGCGTCGGGGTTGATGTGGTTCTGCGTGCAGCCCAGCACGGAAAGATGCAGCCCCGAGCGGGCCACCACCGCTTTCACGTTTTCGACCGCTGCGTCGGTGAGAGTGTCTACATCAAGCGAGGTCTTCGGATCGGCCCACAACCCGATGCTCGAAAACCCTTCCTGGCGGGTAAACTCGACGTTGGCCTCCGAGAACCGCGCCAGGACCCCGAGCTTCGGTTTCCACATCTTGCGCCGCTGGGCCAGCGCTGCCGGCGCCAGCGCCATGAGTAGAGTACGCCTGGTAAGATTCATTCCTGCACCTCGAGATTGCAAAGAATCTCTCGCCCTAATCCACAATCGCCTGCATGGCCATGGTCTGAAACTCCTGGCGGATATTGAGATGGTTATACGGCCGCACCTGGATCAGGAGGATACCGATCATGTGCTCCTTGGGATCGATCCAGAAGTAGGTGCCGTATGCGCCGCCCCAGCCGTAACTGCCGGGTGAGCCGAGGTTGCCTGAATCACCCAAGTCAGTCAGCACCCGAAACCCCAGGCCGAAGCGGTAGCCGGGCAGGCTCGCCCACAGGGGCAGGTTGACGATGTGGTTGCTGGTCATCAGCTCGACCGTCTTGGGGCTCAGGAAGCGCGTACCGCCGGCCTGCCCGCCGTTGAGCATCATCTGGCAGAAGCGGTAGTAGTCCGAGGCGGTCGACGCCAGGCCCCCGGCCCCAGAAAAATACCGTCGCGGCCCCCGAGTGCGTCCCGGCAACAGCAGGCGCAATCCCTTCGGCTGCGCCGGGGCGTAGGCCGAGGCGAACCGCGATTCCTTCTCCTGCGGCGGGTAGAAGTGCGTGTCGCTCATCCCCAGCGGGCGGAAGATGCGTTCCTCAAAGAACTGATCCAGCGTCTTGCCGGAGACGACCTCCACCAGATAGCCCAGCACATCGGTCGCCGGCCCATAGGCCCACGCCGTGCCCGGCTGAAAATTGAGCGGCAGCTTGGCCAATCTCTTGGTGACGTCCCCCACCGTGTCCTCTGGCTTACGTTCTTTCACCACTTGCTTGTAGAGGTCGATGGTCAGACCGTTGTAGGTATTAGGTAAACCCGCCGTGTGGGTGAGCAGATCGCGGATGGTAATCTCGCGCTCGGCCGGAACGGTCTTAAACGCCGCCTCGAAATTCTCCTCCGGCCGCGTCGCCACCGCCACCTTGGGATTCTTGAACTCGGGGATGAATTTCGAGATAGGGTCACGAAGCTGGAAGCGCCCTTCCTCGAACAGCATCATCACCGCCACGCTGGTGATCGGTTTGGTCATGGAGGCGATGCGGAAGATTGTATCGGCCTGCATCGGCTTGTTGCTTTCAAGATCCATCGCCCCGAGAGTTTCGAGGTAGGCCACGCGCCCGCGCCGCGCGACCAGCGAGACCGCCCCGGCGATCTCTTGCCGGTCGATGTAGCGCTGAAGGCTCGATCGAATCCGTGTCAGCCGCTCGGAAGAGAGACCCACATCTTCCGGCTTCGTCCGGGGCAGGCCGTCTGCCGGCAGCCGAAGCGCGCATAACAGCAGCAATAGGTATCGCATCCCATCCCCTCCTGAGCAAGCGCTAACCCCACGCGGCGCCCCTGGCGCTTCCCTCCATTCCTGAATTTCTCAACTTCTCAATTCTTCACCGTCACCCAGATCGGCGAGCTCCACGCCATCTGGCCGTCGGCCTGCTCCACGCGCAGGTAGTAATAACTGGTGCCGCCCACCGGGCTGTTATCCCGAAACGAGAACGCCACCTCCGCCGTGCCCGGCGTCTGCTCACCGATATACTTGTTGTTCCGAATAATGCTCACCTTCCGCACGGGCGCGGTCCCGCGGATCTTCACGCGCAGCTCCGGCACGCGCCCGGCGGTGAACTCGTCGCCCATGAAGTGATCGCCCATCCAGTATTCGAGCAGGATGTTGTCGGTCGCCGCGTAGGTGTGGCGCTTGCGGATCGACTCGATGATCCCCGCCCGCGTCGCCTGGTCCGAGTAGACCATGGCGTAAGAAAGGTGCGTCGAGCCATGGTCCGAGTTGGCAATCACCCCCAGCCGGTACCTCTTGGCCCACGCGTTCCACACGAAGCCCTTGGGCTGGTAGCTCCCCACCTGGCCGGGTCGCGGGTTGGGGTCCGGCTTATCGGCGGCCGGAGCTCCTTCGTGCTCGTACGACACGCGGGCGCCCTGGAAAATCTCGACTACCGGCTCGACCTCGGGGTTGTTGTCGCGCCAGTCGGTCCCCATGTTGGTGGCCGAGGTATGCGACACGGCAATGCCCCGGCTCTTCTTCAGCTCTTCGTAGAGCAGCTTGGTGTCGTTATTCACCAGGTCGCGCGACAGGACTTCGTAGGTCGACCAGTATTCCGGCACGTCCGCCCGGAAGTGGAACTTCACCACGGGCACGTTGCGATACGGGTGGATCACGTTGCGGTGCCCGTTGGGGTAGGTGGCGGTGCGCTCGTAGCCGTAAAGCGACAGGTAGCGGCCCGGCACTTGGTGCATCTCGCTCATCTTCTGGATCAGCCACCACCAGTACTCGACGTCGCCGCCCGCGCTGTGGTCGGTGACGGCGGAGAAATCCAGATCGGCGGCGTCAATGGTGTAACGGAAGAAGTCGGGTACCGAGCCATCGACCGATCCGCCGCCGTCAGTCGAAAACTCTGTGTGGCGGTGCAGGTCGCCGCGATAGACGTGATGCGGCCTGTTGTCGATGGTCACCGTGTGGGAGCGCAACTGCTTCACGTCGCCCGCCTCGTCCGCGTGCCCGCCGGTCGAGCCACCTCCGCCGGGAGCCGCCGCGGCCGCCAACTTCGGCGCGAGCACCGGCGTCGCCGGCGTCAGCACCGAGGACCACACCTGGTTCTGCTGCGGAAGCTGGACATAGGTATCATCCCGGTTGTCGGTGTGCCAGAACACCCAGAACTGCCCGTTGGGCGCAGGCGCGGCGGCCATGGTCGAGCTGATGCGGTCGCGGCTGTTGGGGAGAGCCGTGGCCGGCGCCCACGTGCTGCCGTCATAGTAGGTGACGTAGGTGTTCCAGTACACCTTCACGGCGCGCATGATCGGAACCTGGTCGGTCTGCACCTGCCAGGGCCGGCTCCAACTGCTGGGGTGCTGCACCTTGTTTCGAAACAGCAGCCAGATCCGCCCTTTGGCGTCGCAGTAAAGCCGCGGCGTCTGGAGCGCCTCCTGATCCGCCGGCCCCAGGGAGACACCCGGCTGCGCCTCGGGCGCCATCCATCGGTCGTTCTCCAGCACCTTGACCTGAATCGACCGGCGCTGCCCGATCCGCGTGCCGATTGACTTCACGCCCAGGGTGCGGCCCCCGCTGTCCTTGCCCCAGTTGGGGCCGATGTTTTCGTACGTCACCCACAGCCGGCCGCTCTGGTCGAAGACGGCGCTGGGATTGGTTTCGCCGTCCGCGGATCCGGCCACCAGCGTTTCCGCGCCCCACTGCCCGCCACGAAACGCCCGCATGTAAACGTCGTAGTTGCCGTTGCGGTAGCTGTCCCAAACGACGACGGCGTTCCCCGCGCGGTCCACCGCCACGTCGGGCGACCAGTCGTTGCCGGCACTCGAAGTCACCTGGAACGCCTCGGACCACTTCCCGTTCTCGCAGGTCTTCAGAAAGATGTCCGATTGCCCGTTGCGGAATCCCTGCCACACCAGCCACAGTTTGCCCTTCGAATCGGCCACCAGCCGGTGATAGATGTCCGGCAGCGGGTCGTCGGTCAGCCGGACCGGGCCGGTCCATTGATCGCCGTCCAGCCGCGCAGCAAACAGGTCCCAGTTCGTGCGGTCGGTATTGGAGTTGGGGTAGTCCACCTGTTGAGACCACGCGAACCACGGCTTGCCTTCGCCGTCGAGCGCCACCTGCGGGCGCGACACGTCGCCGCTCACCCCGGGCATGGGAAACGAGACGTACCAGGCGCCGCCCGAGAACCGCCGCGCGTGAATCTCCTCGCGCAGGCCGCTGTAGGAGGACCACACCGCCCAGATGTCGCCGTTCGCCCCGGCGGCAGCAAACGGGAAATCGTTCTGCCGCGCCGGATCGCCCAGCGGCATGACCCCGCTCATCCACGCCACGCGGCCACTCTTGGCTTGTTCGAGCGAAGGTCCGGGAGTGTTGGGAAGGTTGCGTGGCTGGCTCGAAAGCTGCGGCGTTCCGCCCGAACGGCCCACGAAAATCAGGGCCCCGGCAAGCAGGATCAGCAGAAGGACAACGGGAAGCCGTTTCATATTTCGTTCCCCATAGGACTGGCCGCGGCTAATCCGCTACATAGCGCCGCTCGTCGTCCGGCTCGAGCGACGGTCTCTTCCACGGCTCGAGCGTGGCCAGATTGCGGCGCAGCCGGTTCATGGCCGTGGCGCTGAGCGGCTTGGCGACGCGAGCGACGCGTAGATTCGCCTCCACCTGGGCCACTTCCTGGCAGCCCAAAATCGCCGTGGATACCGGCAGCGACCACACGTAACGCAGGCAGTCCTCCATCGTCGCCGCTTTCTGGCGCAGGATCTGCCCCGCCCCCAGCGTCTTCATAGCAATGATGCCCATGCCCTTCTGCCGCGCCACCGGCAGCGTCGCCTGCTCGAAGCTCTTCTGGCTGTTGCCGCCGTCGGTCACGCTCAGCGGCATCAGGATGGTGTCAAACTTGTAGCGGGCCAGGATCCGGTTCAGCACCGCCGGGTCGGTGTGCCCGGTCACGCCCACAAAGCGGATCTTCCCCGCCTTCTTCGCCTTCTCGATCATCTCCATCACCCCCTTGGGCGCGAAGATGAACTCGATGTCCTCGTCGTTGATCACGTTGTGGACTTGGTAGAGATCGATGCGATCGGTGCGCAGGTTGCTCAGGCTCTGGTCCAGATCGAGCTGCGCCTGGGTGAAGGTGCGATGCCGCGTCTTGGTCGCCAGCACGACCTTGTCGCGCACATCCTTCAGCACGATCCCGTAGCGCACCTGGCTCAAGCCGTAAGCGCCGGCCGCCGCGGCGTCGAAGTAGTTGACCCCGAGGTCGTAGCAGCGGCGTACCACGTCGACCGCCGGCTGGTTATCGAGCAGCATGCCGATCCGCGCGCCGCCCAGGCCCATGATCGATACCTGCAAGCCCGTCTTGCCCAAGGGCCGCCGCGGAATTCCGCCGGCCGCTTCGGCCGCCCACAGTGTATTGGCCACACTCAATCCGGCCGCTGCTTTGACGAAGTCTCTCCGGCTGTTTCTCATGACGCTCATGTTACCATCGGATTCGCACCGGATGGTGGACGCCTTCTTTGACAATCACCGCCGAAAAAAGTAAAGCCGCCATCGCGATCCTGCTGGGCTTGCAGGCGTTGCTGCTGGGCTGGGCGGCCTGGCGGCTCGGCGTCACCTTCGATGAGCCGTCGCACTTGGCCGCAGCCTATATGTATTGGCAGGGCCAGGACGTCTTGTATCCGAGCGACACGCCGCCGCTGACGCGACTCCTGAGCGGCTGGGCGCCCCACGCGCTGCGTATGCCCCTGCGGAGGGACACCCGGGCGTGGAAGATCCAGAATTCTTTCGACATCGGGTATGAAACGCTGGAAGCCCTGGATGCCAACGCCAAGCGCCGGCTGATTTTTCTGACGCGCCTCTGCTTCCTGGTCTTTCCCCTGCTGACCGCCTGGCTGGTCTGGCACTGGGGCCGGCAACTGTTCCCAGAGACGATCGCCCTCGCGCTCGCAATCTGCGCCGTGTTCGAGCCGACCATCCTCGGCCACGGCCCGCTGATCAAGTCCGACGTGGCTTCGGCCTTCGGGTGCCTGCTTTTCTTTTACGCCGCTTGGCGCTACTGGCGCCGCCCGGACCTGCGAGCCGTGTGCGCGCTGGCTCTCGCGCTGCTCATTGCCGCGCTCAGCAAGTTCACCCTGCTCGCGCTCCTCCCCATCGCCGTTCTCTTGGTCGCCTGCAGGGGACCGCGCCTGGCGGGAATAGCCATCGTGCTGGGAACGCTCTACGTGGGGATCGCCGCCGCCTATCAGTTTCAAGTGCAGCCTATCCAGAAGGAGGAGATCGATGAGATGCGCGCGGAAGGCTTCGGCCGCCCGGAGCTCGCCGCAGCCCGCTTATTGAGAAGGCTCCCCTGGCCCCCGCAGTTCATCAAGGGCCTTCGCTATATCGGCAAGGCCGACCAAGGGGAGGGCTTCCCCGCTTATCTGCTGGGGCGCAGAATCCAGCCTCGCGCTCCCTGGTACTTCCCCCTCGCCTGGGCGATCAAGTTCCCCATCGCGCTGCAAATTCTGACCCTGGCCGGCCTGCCCGCCCTGCTGCTGCGCGCCGCCGCGCGGCAGGCTGGAGTGGACGACCTCTTTATTTGGGGACCGGCGGCGCTGATGGCGGCCCTGATCCTGCGTTCCCACATCCACATCGGTTTCCGCCATGCCTTGCCGGCGGTCCCGTTCTTGCTGTTGGGCGCCGGCTTTGCCCTCGACCGCTGGCGCGCGGTTCGCTTCGCCGCCGCCGCATGCCTGCTCTGGCTGGTGGCCGCCTCCCTCTGGATTTACCCGCAGGGCCTCTCCTACTTCAACGAGTGGATCGGTGGACCGCGCAACGGCTGGAGATATCTCGCCGACAGCAACCTGGA
>JACQDI010000839.1 GCA_016201195.1 Acidobacteriota bacterium
GAGCTGATCGGAGCGAGCATGACGCTGTACTTGGCGAAGACGTTGATCTTGTTGTTCGGCGTCCAGTTCAACTTCCCGTCCACCAGGTTCCGTTTGAAGTAGTAAGGCACCGACGCGAAGTAGTTGTTGGATTGGCCGGTGCCGGTGTTGGGCAGCGGGATCATGTCCTGCAAGGTCCGGGACGCCTGGCTCCAGCGCGACTGCGGAACGACGTTGTCCGGAAAGGGAGTGCGGCCGGTACCGTTGGCGGTGTTGCCGCTCGCCGGGTCGTAAACGGTGGTCAGGCCGGCGAAATTCCCGCTGCGGACCGCCGCGGTCGGAACGCTCAGCAAGCCATTGCCGCGCTCGGCCGTGGTTGAGCCTTCCCAGGAAGCGAAGAAGAAGAGCTTGTCTTTCTTAATGGGCCCGCCGAAGGTGCCGCCAAACTGGTTGTCAATGCGCTGCGGCGTGCCGGACCCGGCTGGCGTGTTGGGATTGAAGAACAGGTTCTTAGCGCCCAACTTGTGGTTGGAAGTGTACTCAAAGGCGACTCCGTGGTAAGCATTGGTGCCAGATTTGGTGATCACCGAGACCGCGGCGCCCCCCGCCATTCCCTGCTCGGCATCGAAGTTGTTGGTCGCGATGTTGACCGTGTCGATCGACTCCATCGGTGGAATGTAGAACGCGTGGTGCGGAAGCCACGTGAAAACGTTGGCCGCGCCATCGATCCGGGTGTTGTTCGAGTTGCGAGCCGTGCCGTTGATGTTCGTGGTCAAGGCACGGGCCGGCGAATCTGTAGACGCGTTCTGGAACGACGACGGCATCACGCCTGGAACCAGGTCGATCAAAGACTGGAAGTTGCGATAGCCGGCCACGGTTACCCGCGTCAACTGTTCCGACGCAATGTCGGTGTGCAGGTCGGATTTGTCCGTCTGTAGTCGCACGAGCTCAGCGCCGACGGTGATGACTTCGGTCACCGCGCCGACCGTCAGGCGAGCGTCCACGCGCGCGATGTTGTTCGCCTGGATCGTGATGTCCTTGGCCTCGAAGGTAGCGAAGCCGCTGGCCGTGATCTTGATGTCGTAGACACCCGGCGGTATGTTCCGGATTTCGTAGGCGCCACGCTCATCCGTCTTCGATTCCATCGAATAACCCGTCGCGTTGTTCTTGATCGAGACTGCCGCGCCGACTACAGACGCCTGCTGCGGGTCCGTTACGTTGCCGACCAGGTTTCCGTACAACACCTGCGCCCCGGCCGGCCACAACCCAATACCTAGCGCCAGCAGGCCAAGTACAACCGCAACTGCAAACAGCTTACGCATGAATCCTCCTAAATACTTCTACTCGCGGACTCCAGAAGGTCCGGATGACCCTGTTAGAAAACTTTATCTGGACGGGGGCCCAAAAGTCAAGAGTTTTCCCAAAAGTTACAAGCACTTCCAAGCATAGGCCCACGCGACTTGACGACCTCTCAGCCGTGATCACGCCAGCCCCCGACGTGTCACAGAAAAATACAAATTCTGGAATCTTGTGACTCTCGCGCGGGGCGACAATTTCTGATTCTTGTAGAAGCGTGCGGGTTTTGGCACCACATGTGCCGATCAGGTCCCGGGCCGCCGGCCTGCATCATGCCAAAATTCACCATCCGAACTGCACGAGAAACCGAAACGTCCGGCCGTCATTCAACGTGTTCGTAATCTGGCCGAAGTTGGGGTTCGACACCTCCAGGCCCGGTTCGGCGAACTGCGGCGTGTTGAGCAAGTTGATCGATTCTCCGCGGAACGTGAGGCGCTTGTCGGAGCGGATGGCCCAAGTGCGCGCGAGCGCGGCGTTGACGTTGTGAATGCCTCCCTTGCGGAACACGTTGCGGCCCAGATTTCCGCGGTCGTCGGTGGGTCTCATGAAGGCAAACGCCGCGCGCGGAAGCGAGCGCCGGGAGGTGTCAGGGTCGCCGATGGTGCGGCCGAGGATGGAGGGATCGAGCAGGTTGGGGCGGTCGCCGCCATTGCCATCCACGTTGCCATAGCCGGGCGCGTCGGAGCCGGAGACCACGTTGAACGGCGTGCCCGACTTGAGCAGCACAACGGCGGAGAGGTCCCATCCGCCGAGTGCTCTGCGCCAGGGCTTTGCCGCAAGCGGCGTCGAATATGCGAATCTCCAGAGGAAAGCATGCCGTTGGTCGAAGGAACTCAGACCTTTCATGTCCCGATGCGTCTCGAATTCCGATTGGCTGCGCGCCAGCCGGGAATCCTGGTCATAGGCCGTATTGGTATAGCTGCTTCCCAGGTCGATCGCTTTGCTGAACCAGTACGCGGCATCCACGGAGAGGCCGCGCCATCGCGGGACTACGAGAGCCACGCGCGCCGCGTCGTAATAGCCGCGCGAGCCGTTCAGGACGAACCGGATGTCCGCATAGCTCGGATCCAGTCGGCGCTGGTTGAGGGTGGCGGTAGTCTGCTCAATGCCAGGCGCGGCATGGGCGCGGTTCAGATACCACATGGTCAGCAGCTTGTGGGAGCGGCTCCCGACGTACCCGATCTGCAGTTTCCAAGACCTCGAAAAATCGGGCTCCCAACTGAAGTTGTACTGGTGCGAATACGGGAGCGCCAGCTTCGGGTCGAGCAAATAGAGATTGCCGCGGGCGTCCGGCTGGCCCCCGGCCTGGGTCAGTCCCGCCAGCGGATTCAGCAGGTTGGGCGCGGGCACCACGATTTTCACGCTGCCTGGCGGGCTGAAGCGGACCTGCTGGAAAGTCACCGGGAAAATCTCCCCGTAATGCAGGCCGTAGGAGGCGCGCAGGATTCCCCAAGCCCCAGCCAGCCGGTACGCCATCCCGAACTGCGGGGCAAGATTATTGCAGTCGCAATGATACGGGATAGTGTTGAGGCCGTTCGCCTCCACCGGACGCGTCGCGGGTTGGTAGCGCAGGCCATAGCGGATCGTCAGGTCAGGGGTGACGTGCCAGTCGTCACCCGCGTAGTACTGCATATCCCAGTTCCGAAATCCCCGGTGAACATTGCCGATGGAGATGATGTGCTGGGTCGGCGCGCCGAGCCGGAAATTGGTGATCCCGTCGCGGCCGAAGTCGTTACTGAACGAGAAGAAGCCCCGGTGGGCGTCGGTTTCGGTTCCGTTGAGCTGCCGCCGCAGAAGGTTGAAACCGGCGCTCCAGGCGTGGGAGCCAGCAGCGCGGCGCACTTGGCCGGCGTAGCGAAACATGTCGAGCGCCCTATCGATGGGAATGATGGCCTGCGGCCCCAGTGTTTCGAGGCCCGAGATCGAAATCATCGGCCCGACTGCGTTTTTCTCCGGCCGCAACAGCGATCCCAGCCAGTCGAAGCCCGCCGAAAAGTCAGTTACAGTGTTCGCGGACCATTGCCGGTTCCAAGTGATGCGGGCTTTGTGGGACTTTGTATCGGTGTCCGGGTTCTGGCCGGCCACCAACTGGAACGCCGTCACGCTCTGCGAGGTGAAAAGATACTGCCAGGTGAGACGGTCCTTGTCGCCGCGGTATTGGTCGAGGCGAATGCCGGCGTTGTTGTTGTTGATCACCTGCGGAGAGTTGGTGTTGAGGGCGCGCTCGTTGATGTCGGTGCGGTTGGGCAGCTCGGGCGGATAGGCGGCAAGGAAGCGGGCCACCATCGCGCGGACGGAGGGATCGGCCGCCAGAGGCGTGCGCTCGTCAGACTTGGGAACCAGGACGTTGCCATTGACGTTGCCACGCACCTTCTGTTGGCTGCCGTCCAGGTGCAGGTAAGCGTGCCTCCACAATGGCGCTCCCAGCTTGAACCCGTAATCGTTCTCGTGCGCCGGCTTGACCCCGCCTGCCTGAAAGAACGACCGCGCGCTGAAGATGCTGTTGAGATGCGATTCGTAGGCGCTGCCATGAATGCCTGCGGCGCGGGTCGCCGGAACGTGCAGCGCCGGCGAGGGTGGATTGCCGAACTCTGCGCCAAAGTAGTTTCGCTCGCGGTGGAATTCTTCGACGATCGTAGCCGTGGCGCCAAGGCGCACATTCAACTCTTTGAGTGCGTTGTTATCGACGAGGTTGAACTGGATGTTCTCATTCCGACGGCTCTCGCCGGCGGTGGTATCGGGAGCGCCGAGCAGGTTGAGCTCGATCCGCTTGTTGGAGTCGGCCGGCTTGGGTTCAGGCTCAGCCTGTTGCTCGGCTGGAGACTGCTGGGGAGCGAGAAAAAGCCAGAGAAACAGGATCGAAAGGCTCATCTGGGCGGCACTCGCTCGCAGCCAGCCGGATTGTGATCTGGCGGCGAAGCAAGACGCATCAGAAATATTGTCGCAGACGAAACGAGCCTGGAGTGTTAGGGAAGCCTCAGGGGTTGTGGCAGAAGTTGCACGCGTTGGAGGCGCCGGTCCGCTCGTGGCAGTCCATGCATGCCACCATGCTCGTCGGCTTCTCGGCCGCGATCACCTCGCGCTCGGCGACCGGCCCGTGGCAGCTTTCGCAGCCAACCTTCGCCCGCCGGTGTTCCTTGTGGGAAAAGAAAACATATTCCGGAATCCTGTAGACCCTCACCCAGGGCACCGGCTTCTGGTTCTTGTAGAACTCTGCCAATTTTCGGATTGCCGGGCTGTCGGTCTTGATGCCGATGTGGCACGACATGCATTTTGCTTCTTTGGGAAACGTCGCCAAGTCGCCCGGCTCGGGCATGGCATGGCAATCCGTGCATTTCTGGCCTATCGCAACATGCAGCTTATGACTGAACGGAACTGGTTGAGGCTTTTCGGCGGCGGCGAGCAAGAGCCCGCAACCCACAGCCCACACCCCGCAACCGGCCCTACGGAAGCGCAAAGGCCACAAAGGCATCCCCCGACTTCGTTCTCTGCTTGCCC
>JACQDI010000855.1 GCA_016201195.1 Acidobacteriota bacterium
CGGCGGGAACCGGCCAGTGCGCGAACAGCAGATCACGCCAGGTCTCGGTTATTAGCCAGGGCAAGCGCCATTGTACAATGAGGCCGCCATGAATCGACGGGAGTTTTTCCGCATCACCGCCGGGGCGGCAACCGCTCTCCGCGCCGCCGACCGGCCCCCCAACATCGTCCTGATCTTCGCCGACGACCTCGGCTACGGCGACCTCGGCTGTTACGGCGGCTCGATCCGCACGCCCAACCTCGATCGCCTGGCGGCTGAAGGAGTGCGCTTCACCCACTTCTATTCCGCCAACCCGCTGTGCTCGCCCTCTCGCGCCTCTCTGATGACCGGGCGGTACCCCACGCGCGTAGGTGTCCCCCGCGTGCTGGGGCCGAAGGCGACCGATGGCTTGCCCGACGACGAGACCACCCTCGCCCAGTTGCTCAAGGCTAGAAACTACAAGACGATGTGCATCGGCAAGTGGCACCTGGGCCACCTGCCGCAGTATCTGCCGACCCGGCGAGGCTTCGATGGATATTTCGGCATTCCCTACAGCAACGACATGACACCGACGATCCTGATGCGCAACAGCGCCGTCATCGAGAATCCGGTGCGCCTGGAAACCTTGACCCAGCGCTACACCGAGGAGGCCCTGCGGTTCCTGGAGCGCTCCAAGGGCTCGCCGTTTTTTCTCTATTTCCCGCACACCTTTCCCCACATCCCGCTCGCTGCCTCGGCGCGTTTCCGCGGCCGCTCGCCGCTCGGGCTCTACGGCGACGTGGTCGAGGAGCTGGATTGGAGCGTCGGCGAGGTGCTGGGAGCGCTCCGGAAACACGGCCTCGTGGACAACACCTTGGTGCTGTTCTCGAGCGACAACGGCCCCTGGTACCAGGGCAGCCCCGGCCGGTTACGCGGCCGCAAAGGGATGACCTGGGAAGGCGGCGTGCGCGAGCCGTTTCTGGGGCGCTGGCCGGGCCGCATTCCCGCCGGGAAAGTCATTGGTGGCGTGGCCTCGGCCCTGGACGTCGTCCCCACCGTGGCCCGCCTCTGCGGGGCGGCGCTGCCGTCGAAGCCGCTCGACGGCATCGATATCTGGCCGCTGCTATCAGGGGCCCGAGCCGAGCTCGACCGCGAGGTGCTGCTTTACTTCGACAACATCTATGTTCAGTGCGCGCGATGGAAGCAGTGGAAGCTGCACATCGCGCGCTACAGCGTGGCCCGGTGGAGCCCGGCGCCTCCGGAAGGCGTCGTCAATCTGCCGCTGCGCCAGCCCGAGCTCTACAACGTCGTCGACGACCCCGATGAGAGCTACGACGTCGCGCCGGAGAACCCCCAGATCGTCCGGCAGATGCTCGCCCGCATCGAGGAGCTAATGAAGACCTTCCCCGAGCCGATCCGGCAGGCGTACGCGGAAACCAAGGCGCGGAAAACCTCGTGGACCGCGGTGGGGAACCTGCCGAAGCCCGCTGCTCCTTGATATACTGGATATTCAGGATATGACCCTTCCGGAACAGGTTTTTGCGGCCGCCGCCTTGCTCCATCGGGAGCACCCGGGGCGGGCCGGCTTCAAGGGCCACGAGATCCTGCGCAAGGTCCGCGAGATCGACCGTGGGGAACGGCGGGACTCGACGATCAACGCCCATATCTACCTGCACTGCGTGGCCAACAAAAAACCAAACTCCGCCACCCACCGGATCCTGACCAGAAACGCGGACGGCACCTTCCGTCTCTACCGCGAGGGCGACGACTGCCACCCGGATCGCCGGAATGGCAAAACCGCTCCCGGTCGGGAAGCCTTCCCCGCCAGGTATCGGAAGTTGGTGGACTGGTATCGGACCGAATACTCGACGCAGCAACCGGCCGGGGAGCAAGAAGATCCCATTCTGGCGTTACGCGGCCTGGGCAAGGAGTTGTGGAGAAAGCTCGGAGGCGTAGCCTTCATCGAGTCTTTAAGAACCGACTGGTACGGGCCGGAGGAAACCGCCGAGCGCACAGACCAGCCGGCGCGGCGCATTCGAAGGGCGGGATGAGCCTGATCTTCTGGGACACTAACCTGTTCGTCTACCTGATGGAGGAGCATCCGCAGTTTGGGGTCAAGGTGAGCCGAATCCGGACCGACATGCTCAAGCGCGGGGATCAGCTCTGCACCAGCGCCTTGACGCTGGGAGAAGTGCTGGCCGGCCCCTGCCGGCGGAACGATGAAGAGCTGGCCAGCCGATACAAGATGGCGCTGCAATCGCCACACTGCGAGCTACTTTCTTTTACCCGCAAGACCGCGGATCACTACGCGCGCATTCGCGCCCGCACCGGAGTCCGACCGGCCGATGCCGTGCAGTTGGCCTGCGCCGCCCAGGCCCGCGTCGACCTGTTCCTCACCAACGACGAACGGCTGCGCGGGCTGACCGTGCCCGGCATCCAGTTCATCGCCGGGCTGGACATCAACGTCCTGTGACATAATCAAACCATGAGAACGGAATGGGTGAAGAAACGCGCCAACGATCCGGTCCGCACGCAGATGCATTACGCGCGGCGGGGGATCCTGACCGAGGAGATGGCGTACGTGGCCCGGCGGGAAAGCCTCGCCCCGGAGCTGGTCCGCGGCGAGGTGGCCCGGGGACGCATGATCATTCCGGCCAACATCCATCAC
>JACQDI010000856.1 GCA_016201195.1 Acidobacteriota bacterium
CGGTTGGCGGCAAGATGCGGGAAAACGTCGCGGTCGGCGCGGCGGTGCACAGCGTTGTAGCGAACGTGGAACACGTCAAAATCCGAGCTGCCGGCGATCTCCGGGATCAGCGGCCGCCGATGCGTCGAGAGCGCCAGAAAGCGGACCAAGCCGCGGTCGCGGAGCCTGCGGCAGGCGTCGAGGAAACGCTGCGGGACCGGCCGATTCCAAAGCCCGAGCAACAGGATGTCGGCGTGATCCAGCCGCAGTTCGCGCAGCGCCCGCTCGACGCTCCACCCAAGTAGGGAGGCCACGCGGGAGTAGGATTGCAGCACCAGCACAAAGCGGTCCCGCTGCGGCGCCAGATTGCGCAGGGCCTGCCCAAATTGCGGCCGCCGCATCGTGCCCCAGTAGAAATAGTTGACCCCGTGCTCGAAGGCCCGCTCCATGGCGGAGGCCGGTACACCATAGCTCGCTCCCAATCCCAAGCGGCCAACCTCCAGGCCCGTGCGGCCCAAAGCGGTGCGTTCGAAAGGCATGGGGCCTCAGGCGCCGCGCGCAGTCTGCAGCAACTGCCGGGCATGCCGGAGCGCGTCGGATGTGACCTGTGCGCCAGAGAGCATGCGCGCCATCTCCTGCACGCGCTGGTCGGCGTCCAGCTCCGTGACGCTGGTCAGGGTGCGCCCCGCCTTCACCTGTTTGTCCACTACGTAGTGGTAATCGGCAAAGCCGGCGATCTGGGGCAGGTGGGTCACGCAGAGGACCTGGTAGGAGCGGGAAAGCCGGAGCAGGCGGCGTCCCACGGCTTCCGCCGCGCGGCCGCCGATACCCGCGTCGATCTCATCGAACACCAGGGTGCGGGGATGTCGGGAGTTGGCGCCTGGCCCGGCCAGGCAGGTCTTGATGGCCAGGGTGATCCGGGAGAGCTCGCCGCCCGAGGCGACCAGCTCCAGCGGCCGCAGCGGCTCGCCGGGGTTCGGCGAGACCAGGAACCGCACCCGGTCGGTGCCCCGCGCCGTCCAGGACGAGTCCTGCTCGAAGGCTACCTCGAAGCGGGTGCGCTCCATGGCCAGGGCGGCGAGCTCCTTCTCGACCGGCTTTTTGAGGCGTTCTGCGCCCTCGCGCCGCTTGGCCGAGAGTTCCGCGGCGAGCCGCCCGTACTCGGCCGCGAACCGCCACTGCTCGGCTTCCAGCCGACGGATCGAATCCTCGCTCGATTCGAGCTCGGCGAGCTGCGATGCAACCTGCTCGCCGAAGGCCTGCACCCGTTCGAGGCCCGGCCCGTACTTGCGCTTGAGCTTCTCCAGCAACGCGAGGCGATCCTCGACCTCGCCCAGGCGGTCGGGATTGGCCTCCAGCCGGTCGAGGTACTTTCGGATTTCAAAAGCCGCTTCCTCCAGGTTGATGCGGGCGCCGTGGATGGACTGCGCCAGCCCGGTAAGCGCAGTATCGAAGCGTGACAGCTCCTCGATCGCCCGCTCCGCCGCCTTCACCTGGGCGGCGGCCGAGCCGGAGGATTCATAGAGCGCCTCGTAAGCGGCGCCGCCGGCCTGCTGGATGCGGGCCAGGTTCGCCAGCACCCGCTTCTCTTCCTCGAGTGCGGTGTCCTCGCCGGGCTTGATCCTGGCTTGGCTGATTTCCTGGTGCTGGAACTTCCACAGATCCAGGAGGCGCAGCTTTTCCTGCTCGCTCGAGCGCAGCACCTCCAGGCGCCGCCCGGCTTCGGTCCACTGCCCGTAGACGGCGGCGAGCCGCTCCCGCAGTTCTCCGGTCGACCAGAACTGGTCGAGCATGTCGAGTTGCGTGGAGGCCGAGAACAGGTCCTGCTGCTCGTGCTGGCCGTGGATATCACCCAGACCAGGAGCCAGCTCCCGCAAGGCAGCCAGCGTGGCCAGCCGCCCGTTCAAGTAAAGGCGCGACTTGCCGTTGGCCAGGATCTCGCGCTCGATGAGCAGCTCCCCCTGCTCCAGTTCGACGCCGGCCGGCGGAGCGGCCAGCTCGAACACGCCCGCCACCCGCGCCCGCTCGGCCCCGGCGCGCACCAGCTCTGGCGTTGCCCTAGCCCCCAGCAACAAGGAGAACGCATCAACCAGGATCGACTTGCCGCTGCCGGTCTCTCCGGTCAGCAGGTTCAGCCCCGGATGAAAACCGAGGCGCAACTTCTCGATGACCGCGTAGTTTTCGATTTCGAGCTGGAGTAGCACGGAGCCCGTATTATAGCGGGCTGGCGGATCGTGGAACGTGGATCGTGGATCCGCTGCTCGGAGCCCACCTTCTACACCTTCTACGATCCACGATCCAGCCAGATATGTTAAATTTCATAATGGAGACACTTGAAGGAGATGAGTTGACGCCATTCGGCCCGGTTGCCTTACTGCTACAAAACGGCATCCTGCAGATGATGCTTGATGCCGGCCCGGTCATTAAAGCAATCCTGGCGGTTTTGCTGCTGTTCTCACTGTTTTCCTGGACGATCATCTTCGCCAAGCTGAGCGCCTTGCGGCAGGCCAAACAACGGAACGAGAAATTCCTGGGGGCCTTCCGGCGGACCCAGAAGCTGGCGGACATGAACACCCTCGCCGCCCAGTACCATCCGGCGCCCCTGGCGGTGGTGTTCGAGTTCGGCTACCAGGAGGTCGAGCGGCAGGTGAACGGCAAAGGGCGTCTCCACAACATTCCGGCGCTGCAAAGGGCCATGCAACTGGGCTCGGGCGAGGAGCTGACGCGCCTGGAGCGAAACATGAGCTGGCTGGCCACCACCGCCTCGGCCACGCCGTTCATCGGGCTGTTCGGCACGGTGTGGGGCGTGATCGATTCGTTTCGTGGCCTGGGACAGGCCGGCGGCACCAGCCTCCGCGCGGTGGCCCCGGGCATCTCCGAGGCGCTCATCGCCACCGCCTTCGGCCTGCTGGCGGCGATCCCGGCGCTGATCTTCTACAACTACTTCCTGCACCGCATCAAGGAAATCGGGGCGCGGATGGACGACTTCGGCCTGGAGTTTGTCAACCTGGCGGAAAGGAGCTACGGAGAGTAGCACGATGGCCTTCAATCCACGCAGCGGTCGCGGCGACAGCTCCATGGCGGAGATCAACATCACGCCGTTCGTGGACGTGGTGCTGGTGCTGCTGATCATCTTCATGCTCACCGCGCACGTGATGGAGTACGGCATCGAGGTGGACGTGCCCAAGACCAAGGAGGTGGCCAGCACCACCAGGGAAATGCCGGTGGTGAATGTCACCCCCAAGGGCGGCCTTTACGTCAACGCCGACCCGGTCAACATCAACAACCTGGTCAAGAGGCTCGAGCCGCTGCTGGGGTCGAGCCGGGGCGCCTACCTGCGCGTCGACAAGGATGTGCCTTGGGAGACCGCCGTGCAGGTGATGGCCGAGTTGGGTAGAGCCAAGGTGCAGGTCAACGTGGTATCGCAGCCGCTGGAACAGGCGCCGGTGCGGAAATGACCACCACTGCACGTCCGGATCTGCTGTCGGAACAGGAGCACCTGCGACTGCCGTTTTTGGGGTCGCTGGTGATGCACGCGGGCGTGTTCACGCTGGCGTTCTTCTACTCCTGGATGCTGGCGCGCGACCGGATCAGTTTCGGGGATCCCAACGCCCTGCCCGGCGGATCGGTGCCCATCAACATCGTGAAGAATATCCAGTTGGCGCCCGCGCAGACGGCGGTGGAAAACCCGGTGGCCAATGACAGCCGGTCGAGCGTTCCCACGCCGCCGCCCGAGAAAGCCAAGTCCAAGGTCCCGGAGAAAGTCGAGGCGGAGGCGGACGCCCTGCCGCTGCCGAGCGCCAAGGAGCGAAAGAAGGTCGAGCGCCGCGCACCGGAGCGCAAGTTCCGGCCCTACGTGCCGGAACGGGACAACCAGCTTTACGCCTCCAAGGGCATGGGCGTCAACACACCCTCCTACACCGGGCTCCAGCCGGACGCGTTCGGCGTGGGCGTGGGCACCGGGCCGGGCACGCCCTTTGGCGCGCGCTACGGCTGGTACGTGGAAGCCCTGCAACGCCGCATCGGGGAACAGTGGCAGCGCGAGCTGATCCAGGTGGACGCCCGGGTTCGCACCGCTCCCCGAAGTGTGGTATTTTTTGAGATCCTGCGCGACGGCACCGTGCGCGGGGTCCGGCTGGCTCAATCGAGCGGCAACCCCTCGGTGGATTACGCCGCTTTGCGGGCGGTGACCAATGCCAATCCGGTCCCGCCTCTGCCTCCCGATCTGGGCCGGAGTTCGGTATCCACCGAGATCTGGTTTCAACTGAAACGATGAACTCGAAAAAAGCAGCCGTGATGGTGACTCTGGCCGGGCTGGCCATCGCCGTGACGGTGCTCGCCCAGCAGCCGGACATCCTCCTGAAGATCAGCGGTGAGCGGGGCCGGGCGAAGATCGCGGTGCCCGAGTTCAAGGGGCCGGCCGTGCCCGGCAGGGTCAACGAGGTCTTCAACCAGACGCTGTGGAACGACCTGGAGAGCTCCGGCGTCTTCGAGATGGCCTCGAAGAGCTTCTATCCCACCGAGACGCCCCAAAAGCCGGAGGACTTCAAGCGGCCGGTGCAGCCGCCCCCGCCCGCCCGGCCGCGGAAAGACCAGCCGCCGCCCGAGCCGATCCGCCAGGGGCCCTGGCTCACCGATTGGTCCTTGCCGCCGGCCGCCGCCCATCTGCTGGCCTTCGGGTCGACGGCAATTGAAAATGACCGCTTCGCCCTGTCCGGGTGGCTCTACGACGTCACCAAGCCGGAGGTCGCCTCGGCCTACATCTTCGGGAAACGCTACTTCAACACCAGCGACGAAAACGGGGCGCGCAAAGTGGCCCACGAGTTCGCCACCGACATCCTGCTCAAGCTGGGGGCCGGGCCGGGGATCGCCGGATCGCGAATCTATTTTGTCTCCAACCGCGGCGGAGGTGGTAATAAAGAGATCTGGGCCATGGACTACGACGGCAGCAACCAAGCCCCGCTCACCCGGTACAATTCCCTGTGCCTCAGCCCGGAGGTCAGCCCCGACGGGACCCTGCTGGCATTCACCAGTTTCGCCCGGGGCAGCCCCGGCATTTTTATTCATTCTCTGGAAACAAACCGGCGGTTGACGTTCTATAATCAGGTGGCGTCGCTGAACGCGACGCCCAGCTTTTCGCCGGACGGCAAGCGGATCGCGTTCGCTTCTACGGCCAGCGGGCGGGCGCAGATCTATCTTGCGGATATCGACGGCAGCAGCTTGAGGCGGATCTCCAATTCGCTGGCCGTGGAGGTGGAGCCGAAGTTTAATCCGAAGACGGGGGCGCAGATCGCGTTTGTTTCCGGTCGCGCCGGACCGCCGCAGATTTACTTGATGGATGTAGATGGCGCCAACGTGCAGCGGCTGACGCCGAGCGGAGGCGGGGACGCCGTGAACCCCGCCTGGTCGCCGGACGGGCAGCGCATCGCGTTCGCCTGGACACGGGGATTTGAGCCGGGCAACTACAACATCTTCATCCAGGAGGTCGCAACGGGGACCTTGACGCAATTGACTTTCGGGGCCGGGCGCAACGAGCATCCGTCCTGGGCTCCGGATGGCCGGCACTTGGTATTCGCGTCCAACCGCTCTGGGGGGACGCAGATCTGGACGATGCTGGCCGACGGGAGGCAACTGAAGCAACTGACCACGCAGGGCCGCAACGAAGCGCCCGTGTGGGGGGTGAAGTAGAACTGAGTTCCTTGAACCTTATCTAGGAGGCGATAAAACGAAATGGGACGTAAGCGAGAGTTCATTCTGGTATTGCTAGGCCTCTGCCTGGTATTGTTTGCGGCGGGTTGCAAGAAGAAGGCGCCCCCGCCGCCCCCGCCGCCACCGCCGGCGCCTATTGTGGAAGAGAGAAAGCCCGCGCCGAGCAGTCCGACGGTTTCGATCACTGCCGAGCCTAGCTCGATCGAGCGGGGCCAGTCGGTGACGCTGCGCTGGAGCTCGACCGACGCCACCGAGGCTTCGATCAACCAGGGTATCGGGACGGTAGCGACCAGCGGGACACGCACCGTGTCGCCGACCGAGTCGACGACCTACACGATCACGGTGAAGGGTCCGGGTGGATCGGCCCGGGGCAGCGCTTCGGTCACCGTCCGCGCCCCGCCGCCACCGCCGCCTCCCCCGCCACCAAAGCGGGGCTTCGGCGACGAGCTGATGCGCCGGGTGCAGGACGCCTACTTTGACTACGACAAGAGCGACATCCGCGAAGATGCGCGGGCCGCTCTGACCAGCGACGCCGACGCGCTCAAAGCGCTGTTCAGCGAGTTCTCGTCGGCCCGGGTGGTCATCGAGGGGCACTGCGATGAGCGTGGCTCAGCCGAGTACAACCTGGGGCTGGGCGACCGGCGCGCTACCGCCGCCAAGGAATTCCTGGGGCAACTGGGAGTCCCCGCGGACCGGCTAAGCGTCATCAGCTACGGCAAGGAGCGCCCGCAGTGCACCCAGAGCGAGGAGAGCTGCTGGCAGAAGAATCGCCGCGTGCACTTCTCGGCCAGTAACTAGGTGTCAGGTTCCAGGTGCCAGGTGTCAGGGTCGCAAGCCCCGGCACTTGGCGCCTGGTGCATCAGCTCGTCAGGGTGATAGGGAGGTCTGTCTTGCCGCAACGATTCCTTTTGATTTTCCTGTTAGCGGCGCTGCCGGCGTTCCCGGTGGCCAAGGAAATCCTGCAATTGCAACGGGATGTAGCGCAGCTCCAGGACCAGGTGAGCAGGCTGGAGAAGTCGCTGGGCGTGCAGTTGGGCGTCATGCAGCAACTGCTCAGCCAGAGCCTCGATGCCTCCGCTCGCCTCAGCAACAGTCTGTCCGCGCTGGAGCGCACCGTGCAGGGCCAGGAGAAGGTCCTGGCCGCGCCGGTGGCCGGCGTCAACGCGAAAGTGGACAGCCTGGCCGAGCGGTTCCAGGCGCTGCGCGAAGCCGTGGATGAGATGAATACCAAGCTGAGACGGCTCGAAACGCAGGTGGTGGACATCAAGAACATCGTCAGCACGGTGCCCCCGCCAGCCGCGCCCGCCGGCGGGACCACCCCAAGCAGCACTCCCCCGGCGCCGCAGGTGCAGGCGGAAACCCTTTACAGGAATGCCATGCGTGACTACACGGCCGGCAATTACAACCTGGCCGGCCCCCAGTTCGACCAGTACATAAAGCTCTTCGGCAACACCGATCTGGCCGCGGACGCTCAGTACTACCTGGGGGACATCCTCTACCAGTCCCGCGAATACGAGAAAGCGGTGGACGCGTTCGACCAGGTGCTGGAGCGGTATACCGAAGGAAAGCAGACCCCGAATGCCCAGTACAAGAAGGGCTTGGCCTTGTTCAAGCTGGGCAAGCGCGATAAAGCCGCTCAGGAGTTCCGTGGGGTGATCAGCAAGTTTCCCGGCACGCCGGCCGCCGCCCAGGCGGCCGAGGCTTTACGCGGCATGGGGTTGTCGGCGCGCCCGTCGGCGGCCCCAGCCAAGAAATCCCGCCGCAAATGAACACCGTGACCCTTCCTTCCTCCCTTTCTAAGTTCCTCCATTCACTTCCAGTCCGCCACAAAAATATTGAATTCGTATCGCTGCTTGGCATTCCGGTCGGACGTAAACACCAGCCTCTTCCCATCGGGCGAGAACTCCGGAAAAGAAGTGAACCCCCCAAACGACGTTACTTGTTCCAGGTTCTTTCCGTCCACGTCGACCAGGAACAGCTCGAACTGGCGGCCGTCACAGTTGTTCTTGTTCGAGGCGAACAGGATCCGCCGGCCGTCAGGCGTGAACGCCGGCGCAAACGCGGCGCAGCCGAAACTGGTGAGCTGCTTCGGGTGGCCCCCATCGGCATCAGCGATATACAGCTCCATCTTCATGGGGGCGGTGAGGTTGTCGGCAAGCAGTTTCTTGTAGGTATCGACGGCGGCGGGCGTGGCCGGGCGATGGGCTCGCCAGACGATCTTTTTCCCGTCTCGCGAGAAGACCGGACCCCCGTCGTAGCCGAGATCCCGCGTCAACCGGCGCCGGCCGCCGCCGTCGAGGTTCATCGACCAAAGGTCCAGATCGCCGGACGCCATCGAGGTGTAAATGATCTTGCGGGTCCTCCAGTTGACCGTAGCCTCCGCGTCGTAGCCGGGCTGGTCGGTCAGCCGCCGTGTGATCCGCCCCGCGTCGGTGGCGAGGTAGAGGTCGTAGCTCGGGTAGACCGCCCACACGTAGCCGCGGCTGCGGTCGGGCGGCGGCGGGCAGTCGGCACCGGCATCGTGGGTCGAGGCGTAGACGATGTGCTGGTTGTCCGGCAGGAAGTACGCGCACGTGGTGCGTCCCTTGCCGGTCGAAACCATGCGCACGCCCGAGCCGTCAGCGTTCATGATGTAGATCTGGTCGCAAGCCGCCCCGTCACGGGTCGACTGGAAGATCAGGCGCTTGCCGTCCGGCGCCCAGTAGGATTCGGCGTTCTGCCCGCCGAAAGTGAGTTGGTAGATGTTGCCCAAGTGGGCCGGTTCTTGGGCCGTTACGAGAAGCGGGAGCACCCCGAGAAGGATTCTGAGCTGGCGCATAGGGGCCATGTTAGCAGTGGCCAGCGGTCAACCCCAACACCATATCTAGGGTCTGTTCCCTAACATACGCAAAATAAGGGGGCTAAATTTCTTTACAGCCGGCCCGGATGGCTGTAGGATAGGGCGAAGGGAACATTGTGCTCAAGCTTAAAAAAGTCGAACTCCTGGGATTCAAATCGTTCTGCGAAAAGACCGAGATGCAGTTCAACGGCGGCGGCATCGCGGCCATCGTGGGGCCAAACGGCTGCGGCAAGTCGAACCTGAGCGATGCCATTAGCTGGGTGCTAGGCGAGCAGTCTGCCAAGCTGCTGCGCGGCACGCGGATGGAGGACGTGATCTTCAGCGGCACGCGCGAGCGCAAGCCGCTGGGGATGGCGTCGGTGAGCCTGACGCTCATTGACCCGGAAGTGTTTTTCTACGGCCCGCCGCCGGAGGGGGCGAAGGGCGCCGACCGGCCGGGCGAGATGGTGGTGACGCGGCGGCTGTTCCGCAACGGGGAGAGCGAGTACCTGCTCAACGGCAAAATCTGCCGGCTACGCGACATCCAGGAAATCTTCATGGGGACCGGGCTGGGGCCGGAGAGCTACGCCATCATCGAACAGGGGCGGATCGGGCAGATCCTGAGTTCGCGGCCGCACGACCGGCGGGCGGTGGTCGAGGAGGCGGCAGGCATCACCAAGTTCAAGACCAAGAAGCGGCTGGCGGAGGCGAAACTGGAGAGCGCCAAACAGAACCTGGCGCGGGTGAGCGACATCCTGGAGGAAGTCGGCCGGCAGGTGAATTCACTGAAGCGCCAGGCCGCCAAGGCGCGGCGCTACGACGAGCTGAACAAGGAAAAGACCGCGAAGCTGACGGTGGTGCTGGGGAGCCGGTACCGCGAGATGGAGCGGCAGGGAGCGCAGGCGGCGCTGGACCTGAACCTGGCGGGCCAGGAGTTTCGCGACCGCAACGCGCGCGTCGAGCAGATGGAGGCCGAGCACGCGGCGGTGCAAAAGGAGAGCTTCGACACCGAGGCGCAGCTCCAGCAGAGCCGCGACGCGTTTGCAGCGGCGGCCATGGAGACCGACCGCGCGCGGCAGAAGATGGAATACCAGGCCCGCCAGGGCGAGGAGAACGCCGGGCGGATCGAGCAGGCGGAGACGGAGATGGCGGCGATCGACCGCCGCAGCCGGGAACTGGCGCGAGAGCTCGACGTGGAGCGGGCATCCGCTGCGCAACTAAGCGAGGAGACCAGCGCCGCGCGCGAACGGCTGGCGGCGAAAACCGCCGATCTCGATACGCTGCAGTTCCGGGTGAAGGAACAGGAAGGCGAGCAGGAGCGGCTGCGCCAGCGCGTGCTGAGCCTGCTCGGCGAGGCCTCGACGCTGCGGAATCAGCTCGCCCAGATCGAGGAGTTCCTGGCCGGATTGGAGCGCCAGGCAGCCCGCACCCAAGCCGAAGAGGCGTCCGCCGGCCAGGAGGCGGAGCACCTGGCGGCCGAGCGCGAGACGCTGGTGGCGCGGCTCGAACAACAACAGCTCGAGCTGGAATCGCTCGAGGAGCGGCGGCGGCGTATGGAATCGAGCCTGGCCGAGGCCCAGCAGCAGGCGCAGGCGCGCCGGGACCGCGTGCAGGTTCTCAAGGACGAGATCGCCCGAGCGGATCCGAAGTCGATGAGCGTCGGCTCCGCGCCAGAAAGCATCACATTGCGCGGGCTCACGTCGCCGTGCACGTAGCCTCGAGAATGCACGTACGCGAGCACGCGGCAAAGCGAACGCACTAGCAAACACGCCTCACTCGACGGAAGCGAGCGACGTGCCTGACGCTGATCGCTCACGAGGTCGAACAACGTCCTGGGACCGGCATTTGCCAGCGCGAACCAGGGGCGGCCGTCCGCTTCACCCTGGTCGAGCAAGCGGGCCAGCAACGGATGCCCCGGCTCCTGCAATGTACTGAGCACTCGAAGCTCGTGCTGGACCGCAGCAATACCGGCCACGCCCGTCGCTAGTTTGATGACGACCTCGGCAGATCCCGCTGCCTGTCCGGCAAACACCGCAACCGACGCATTGCGACTGAGCAAGCGGCTGAGCTGGTAAACGCCGCGCGGTCCTTCGACACAGGGCGCAGCCTCGTGGACACGGCTTGGCAACACGGGAGCACCGACCTTATACTCGCGCGGCCGCAGTTGTCATGGGCTCGCTATACCAAGGGAAGAACTCACTACGCGTTCATCTCGAAGCCGTTCATTCCGTAG
>JACQDI010000857.1 GCA_016201195.1 Acidobacteriota bacterium
CCCATCGACGGCAAGATCGTTCTGCTATCGATCGGCATGTCGAATACCACGCAGGAATTTCAGGTGTTTCAGAAGCTGGCGGCGGCCGATTCGGATCTGAACCCGCAACTGGTGATCGTGGACGGGGCGCAAGGCGGACAGGCGGCCGATACCACCGCCGATCCCCAGGCGAAGTTCTGGGGCGTGGTCGAGCAAAGGCTGGGGGCGGCGGGCGTGACTGCGAAGCAGGTGCAGGTGGTGTGGCTGAAGCAGGCCATCATCCAGCCCCAGCGGCCGTTTCCGGCGGAGGCGAAGCGGCTGCAGGGTTACCTGGTCGACACGCTGCGGAACTTGAACGACAACTACCCCAATCTTAAGATTGCCTATCTTTCAAGCCGCATCTACGCCGGCTACGCGACCACCCCGCTCAACCCCGAGCCGCACGCCTACGAGGGCGCGTTCGCGGTGAAGTGGGCCATCGCCGACCAGATCGCCGGCAAAGGGCTGGCGCGGCCGTGGCTCGCGTGGGGACCCTATCTCTGGGCCGATGGCATGAAGGGCCGCGCGGACGGGCTTCGCTATCTGCGGGAGGATCTTCAGCCGAGTGACGGGACGCATCCGTCGATAGCGGGGAGGGAGAAGGTCGCTCGGCAGTTGCTGGAGTTTCTGAAGAGCCATCCCACGTCGCGGCCGTGGTTTGGCAAGGGGCGCTAAAAAACCAAGGCAAAAGGCAAAGTGCAAAAGGCAAAAGGCAAAAATCAAGGAAGGGAGCATTCTTTTTAAAAAAATGCTCGCGGGCGGCAGCCCGCGTGCCTTGATTTTTGCGGTTCTATGTGGACCAAGCTCCGGTTGATGGAGGCAAGGGTCGGACACCCCGCCAGTCCCATAGCCAGAGCGAGTTCGGTCTGCAACAGCTCCAGTACGCGCGTGACGCCGGCCTGGCCGTAGGCGCCGAGGCCCCATAGCGGGGGGCGACCGACCAGAACCGCTTTGGCGCCGATGGCCAGGGCCTTGAGGATGTCGGTGCCGCGGCGGAAGCCGCTGTCGACCAGCACGGTCCCCTTACCGCCCACCGCGTCCACGATCTCCGGCAGCACCTCGATGGTTGAGGGCACGGTGTCCAGATAGCGGGCGCCGTGGTTGGAGACGATCACGCCCGCTGCCCCGTGCTCGATCGACCTCTTGGCGTCCTCGGGGGTGAGGATCCCTTTGGTCAGGACTGGAACCTTCGCATAGGAGCACAACTCGTCCACAAAGGACCAGCCGAGCTCGGCGGTGAAGCGGCGGGTGAGGCGGTAGCGATTGGGCGTGGTGGGGACCGCGCGGCGACGGCCCGGGCGCTCGACCAGGTTGGGCGTGGCTCCGCCCGGCGGCACCTCCTGGGCTACGCGGTCGCGCAGCAGCCGCTCGCGGTGCGAGTTGTAGGGCGTGTCCACGGTGAGAGCGATCACTTTCGCGCCGGCGGCTATGGCCCGCTCGACGCGCTCGCGCGTGCCGGCCGGGTCGGGACCCGGGTAGAGCTGGAACCAGATGGGGAAAGTGGCCGCGTCGCCGATTTTATCGATGGTGTAGTTGGTGTTGGAGCTGACGCAATCGATGGTCTTGGCGGCGCCGGCCCCGCGCACCATGGCCAGCTCACCCTCGGGGTGAGACAGGCCTTGGGTGCCGGTAGGGGCCACCAGGATCGGCATCTCGATCTTCGTGCCGAACAGCTCGCAGGACAGGTCGAGCTGTTTCTCGTTGGCCAGCACGCGGGGTCGCAGGGTGATCCAGTTAAAGGCTTCGCGATTGCGGCGCAGGGTCCATTCGCTGTCTACACCGCCGTTGACAAAGTCGTAGGCGGTCTTGGGGATCTTGGTTTTGGACACCGGCTCGAACTCCAGCACGTTCACCAGGTCGTCCATCAGTGGGATGCGCTCGGGGGTGTACTGGATCTCCTGCTGGCCGCGGAGCAGCGGCGAGCCGGCCAGCCAGATGAAGAGGTTACGCAGGGCGTCGCGTCGCGTTACCGTCATGGGTTTCCCCCCTCTGTGGCCAATAGCCAGTGGCCAGTTTACTTCCGCCGGACGCCTGTGTCCACTACCTCTGGTCGTGGCAGTAGTCGCAGGTGATTGGCGCGTTGCTGGTGCGGTGGCAATCCATGCAGGCGGCCATGGAGGTGTCCTTCTCCTTGCGCATGACGTCGAAGTCGCGCACCGGGCCATGACAGGTCTCGCAGGCGGCCTTGCCGCGCGTGACGTGCTCCTTGTGACTGAAGAAGACGTAGTCGGGGATGCGATAGACCCGGGCCCAGGGGATGGGCTTGCTTTCCTTGTGGTATTCGGCGAGGCGCTGGATGGAAGGGCTGTCCTTCTTGACCGCACTGTGGCAGCTCATGCACTTGGCGGTCGCCGGCAGGCCGGCGAAGTCGCCGGGCTCGGGCATCTCGTGGCAGTTCTTGCATTCGAGGCCCGTGGCCAGATGCTGCTTGTGGCTAAAGGGGAGCGGCTGCTGTGGCGGCGTTGGAATATATTTGGGGCGAGGGGCCTGGAGCAGGGCCAGCAGGGCGAGCAGGAGGCCGGGCATCGACCAATCTTATCATTTGGTGATTTGCTGATTTGGTGATTTGGTGATTTGGTGATTTCAAAACCCAGCCCACACCGCATGGGTTTAAATCACCAAATCACCAAATCAGGAAATCACCAAATCCCGCCTCTCGCACACCTCGGAGAGCTCGACCCGGTTGCGGCCGAGGGCCTTGGCCCGGTAGAGGGCCTGGTCGGCCCAGGCGATGACGGTTTCCCAGTTGGGG
>JACQDI010000852.1 GCA_016201195.1 Acidobacteriota bacterium
GCATCAGGCAGGCAGCCCGCATCGCTCGGATTGTAGCAGAGGGCATATTCTCGCTCGATCGGCGATAATGACCTCTCGGCTCGGTAAGAAGCATTAGGAAACGGGCCCTCGCTGGACCGCCTTGGATTCTATCAGACGGCATGTTCTGTGGATCGCCCTGCTGGTGCAGGCTCTGCTGCTGGGGTTCCGCCTGGATCTGCTGCCGATGTGGGACGACGAGCGGGGCACGCTTTACGCCGCTGAACAAACGCCGGCCCGGATCGCCCAGATCGCCCGGGCGGACGTGCACCCGCCCACGTACTACCTGCTGCTCCGTGCCTGGCTGAAGTTGCCGCTCCCGGCGAGCGAACTAGCGCGGGCGCGGGCGCTCTCGGCGGTCCTGGCGCTCGCCTCCACCGCGGTTCTCTACCGGCTCTGGCTTCGGGCTTTGGCGTTTGAGCAGCGCTTGCTGTTCCTCGCCTGGTGGGTGTTTTCGCCGTGGCTGGTGCTCTATGCCCGGATCGCCCGCTCCTATACCCTGCAACTGCTGGTGGCTGCTGTAGCCCTGCGCCTGGCCCTGGACTTTCTGGAATCGCCATCGAGCCGGCGGGCCATGGCGTTGTACGTGGCGTCGGCCGCGGCCCTGCTCTACGTCCACTACCTGCCCGGTCTGGCCCTGGTCGCGGCCACGGCCCTCTCGGGTCTGTGGCGCCGGCAATGGCGCCACTTGGCGGCGCTAGCGGCCATTTTCTTGGCTTTCCTCCCCTGGCTCGGGGCCTTCCTGCAAACCACCGGCCTGGTGGCCGAGACCCGACTCTACATGGTCACGGGCAGCGTGCTGGCGGAGACCCTGCTCAAGCTCGTCTACACCTTCGTGGCCTTTCATTTTGGGGAAACCCCTCCGCCCTGGGCGCTGGCCTTGGGGGTGGCGCTGCTGCCAGCCCTTGTATGGGCTTGGAGGAACGTCTGGCGGCGAACCGGGAGGCCGCCCCTGCTGTTCCTCCTGGTGGTAGGCGTCGGCTACACGTTGGCCGCCGGGTGGGTGAGCTTCCCCTTCGTCGGCGCACGGCTGCTGTTCTTGCTGCCGTTCTATTACCTCTTCCTGCTGCGGGGTCTAGACTGGCGCCGCTGGCACGGGGCGATCCTCTACGGGGGTCTGCTGCTGATCTCCGGAGGCGGCTTGGCCAGCTACTACCACAAACAGGATTTCCTGAATAAGGGCTACCTGGTGGACTTCGCCGAAATCGGGCGGTTGGTCGAGGAGCAGTCGCGCGGGCAGCGCGCCTCCGTGCTGCTCGACCGCTATACATCGAGCGCCGGCTATTACCTTCATGGAGCCGCCAATCTCCATCCCATCGAGATCCTGCACGATGAGCGGGCGATTGATCACGCCCTCGCCCGCCTGCGGAGCCATCACCCCGCCCTGGTCTGGTATCTGCGCTACAGCCGGGACTTGACCCCCGGCTCGCACCACCGCCGCCTGGAGGAAGAACTGGCGCGCGACTTCACCATACGCCGTTTCTATTTCGTGCCCTTCTCCGCGATCGACCGCAAGGTCATGCAGTGGCTGGGGTTAGGGGATATTCCGACCCACCTGGTGGAAGTTCTCGAACTTCGTCCCCACATCCCCTGAAATTTTGTCCCGCATCTTCCGATTAGTCCCACAGGGCTACGGCGCGGAGTGTCGCCGTCTCGAAAAGCCCGGATCTCATGCCGGATCTCCTGCCGGGTCTCATGAAGACTGGCGCTCATTCCATCTTGGCAGCGCTGCCTGCTGCAAACGAAGCCGTGGCGGAGCGCGAGCGGCTGATTCTGGAACACCTGCCACAGGTGAAGCTGATCGCCGGCCGGATTCACGACAAGCTGCCCCATTGCGTCGCCCTGGAGGACCTGATCAGCGCCGGCATCATCGGGCTGATCACGGCCATCGACAAGTTCAACCCGGGCCGGAATGTGAAGTTGAAGACCTATGCCGAATACAAGATTCGAGGAGCCATCCTGGACAGCCTGCGCGATCTGGACTGGGCCCCGCGGAACAAGCGGCGCAAGGCCAAGCTGATCGAGGCGGCCATTCTGATGGCTGAAAAGAAACACAACCAAACGCCCGTCGAGGAGGAGATTGCCGAGCAACTCGGCATCTCGCTCAGCGAGTACCACGAGTGGCTGGTCGAGGTCCAGGCAGTCAACCTGGCCCAACTGGAGCAAGCCGGCAACGGCGACAGGCCGAGCGTCGATGTGCTGCGGTTTCTCTCCGATAGCGAGGAACACTGGCCCTCCAGGCTGCTGGAGCGGGCGGAGCTGGAAAAGCTGATCACCAGGGCGCTCGATCGCATGCCGCGCCTGGAGCGCACCATCCTGACCCTGTACTACTACGAGGAGCTGATGCTCAAGCAGATCGCCGAGATCCTGAAAATCCACGAGACGCGGGTTTCCCAGCTCAAGTCCCAGGCGATTTTGCGCCTGCGGACCTACTTGAAGTCCCGATGGCCATCGTAGGAAAGAGCCTCACGTAAAGACGCAAGGGTCGCAAAGAAAAACCGCTACAAATCTTTGCGTTCTTGGCGCCATTGCGTGAGATGCAGCGCCTTTCACCCCTCCGGGACCCACGAAAACTGCACTTTTCGCTCCTCGGCCAGCACCCGGTCCACGCGCACGGTGATCCGATCTCCCAACGCGAACTTCCTCTTTCTTCGCTCCCCCACGATGGCCCGCAGGCTTTCCCGGTACGTGTAGCGGTCGCCGGGCAAGGTCTCGATGGGCACCAGGCCCTCGATGAACAGGTCGAGCAGCTCCACGAACAGGCCGTACTTGGTCGTGCTGATGATGATGCCGGGAAATTCGTCGCCCAGGCGCTCTTCCATGAAGCGGGCCTTCTTCCAATCCATCAACTCGCGCTCGGCGTCAGCGGCGCGCCGCTCGGTGAAGGAGCACTCCTCGGCCACGGTATGGAGCGCGCCCTTGCCGGCGGTCGCACGTTCACCGGCCAGGGTAGCCTTCAAAAGCCGGTGCACCGCCAGGTCCGGGTAGCGCCGGATGGGCGAGGTGAAGTGCGTATAGCAGGGCGATGCCAGGGCGAAGTGACCTGCGTTGTCGTCGCTGTAGCGGGCCTGCTTGAGCGACCGCAGCATCAGGTAGCTGAGAATGCGCTCTTCGGGC
>JACQDI010000853.1 GCA_016201195.1 Acidobacteriota bacterium
CATACGGATCGACTGGTAAAGCGCTTCGGCCAGCTCGAACACCCGCGCCCGCCGGTCCGTGGCCACGGGCCCGGCGTCGAGCGCGTGTTCGGCTCGGGTCATCGCCGGCAGCGACCCGATCTTCGGCGCTTGGCGCAGTTCCTCCATCGCCTTCTCCTCGAGGGCGGTTTCGTGGAGCAGGCGGCTGCGTGTGTACGCGTCGTAATACGCGCGATAGAGCGCTTGCTGGAAGCGCCAGTTGAGCAAATCCTGGGGCGTAGCCGCGCGCTCCATCGTCTGGAACTGGGCGAGCGTGGTCTCGACGCCTTGATTCGTGAGCAGGGGTCCCCGCCAGTTGCGCTCCAGAGCCAGCAAACCCTGGGCGAAATCTTCGGTGAGGCGGTCGGAGATGAAGTAGCGACTGTATTCCCGCAGGATGCCGACTACGTTCGCCTCCGGGTTCCAGCCGAGCGCGCTCCACACGACCTTGTTCACGTCGTCGTTGCAGCCTTCCGAATACGTGAGGAATCCGATGGTCAGCGGCTGCAACAGCCGGAAGATCCGCGCTTGGTCAAGCGGCCGCGGGTTGATCCCCTCGCGCGCCTCGGTCGCCGCGTACGCGATGTCCCAATCGGGGACCGGATACTGCGCATGCCGGCTGTGGGTGATGTCCGGGTAATGCCGGATCGGATATTTCGCGGGAACCGCCTCACGCAATTGCTTCAGGTTCACCCGGATCTGCGGCCCGAATACGACGCCCGAGAGCCACGCGGGCTGCTCATTCCTCAGGATGCCGTAGAACTCGTCCAGCCACGCCTGGTTGAAGCTCTGCGGCGAAACCCACATCTGCGCCTTAGGGTGGTAGCGGTGCAGGTTTTGCGTCTGCTTCTCAAGCAGGGCCAATAGGTATTTCGGCTGGGTATGGCCGGGGTCGCCGCCGGGAACGAACACGGCGTCGATGCGCGGCAGCTTGCGGAACACCTCGCCCCACTCGTTCAGGGCGAACTCGACGGTCTTCGGATCCGAGTAGTCCTTGTCCATCGCCGGATACCAGATCCAAATGTCGAGCCCGTAATCTTTCAGCGCCTGCGACATCCCGATCATCATTTCCATCGGAGGCAGGGGGAAGTGGGGACTCCACGCGTCATCATCGGAGCGCGGCGGGATCAGCTCCACGGCGTTCGTGCCGAATACCGCCAGGTCTCGAATGTATTGCTCCCACATGGGCAGCGACCACGCGTCGAAGGAGTTGGTCTTGGGCCGGTAACCGAGCTGGTGCCCGCGGAGACTGTACTTGGGAGCAGTGGTGATGTTGAGCGCGTCGGAGAGGGTGATGGACTGCGGCCGCATCCGCAGCGAGCGGAGCAGGTGGCCGGCGCCGAACAGCACCCCGCGCGCGTCGTTGCCGCTGACGACGACCGACCCATTCGCAACGCGGATACGGTAGCCTTCGGAGGGTCCTCCGGCGGCGCGCTCGAGCACGACCGCCGGACGGTCTGAGGGACGCGAGGCGGCCGTGACCCAGCGGATCTGGCTTCGCTTTTCCACCTCCTCCACCAGCATGGTTGCGGCTTTCCCGGGGGCCGCCACTACCACCGCGCGCGTCAGATCGAGGTCCGCGGCCTGGCCCGCTGCCGCGATCAGGGCGAGTAACAGCGGCTTCATCGAATGAATTCCCGGATGTAGCGATTGATGAGCTCGGGTTTTTCGTGGATCACCCAGTGCGAGCCGTCGGGGATCCGCTTGACCGTCATCTCGGGAACGAACTTTTCCAGGCCGTCCAGGTTGCCGGTGAGCAGCGCTGTGTCCTTCTCGCCCCAAATCACCAGCGTCCGCACCTTCACCGTGAGGGCCGCAGGATCCACGGCGAAGTTGCCACTCGCCGCGCCGCCGTCCCCGGTGGGCGGGCCGACGCGCGCCGCCCGGTAGTAATTCAACCCGCCGGTCAGCGCACCCGGCTGCGACCAGGCGTCGATGTAGGCTTTGCGGTCCTGCTCGGTGAAGCGGCCCTCCTTCAGGCCGGCGCCCAAAACGATGTTGACCAGTAGGGAATAATTGTTGGCTGAGAGCGTTTCTTCGGCTTTCTCGCCGCGGAACATCAGCATGTACTGGCTGGCCTTCTGCTGGGCCGCGTTCTCGCGCAGCTCGCGCTGGAAGATGCCCGGATGCGGCGCGTTGATGATGACGAGTTTTTCGAGCGTCTCCGGGTGCGCCAGGGCGTAGGCCCAGGCCACCGCGCCGCCCCAGTCGTGCCCCACCAGGATGAACTTCTTGTGTCCGAATTTTACCGCCAGCGCGTGAACGTCCTCCACCAGGTTCCGCATCCGGTAGGCATCGATCTCGGCGGGCCTCGACGAGAGGTTGTACCCACGCATGTCCGGCGCTACCGCCCGGTGGTGCCGCCCAAACTCGGCGAGCTGGTTTTTCCACTCGTACCAGAACTCCGGGAAGCCATGCAGGAACAGGATCAGTTTGCCCTTCCCGGCGCTCGCGTAGTGGAGGCGCACGCCGTTCACTTCGGCATATTCATGTTTGACCATGGGGGCACACAAAGCCACAGAGGCACAGAGACACAGAGACAACAGAAATGTCTTCATTGGACGGTCACCACATAGGGAGCCACCTTAAGCAGGCCGCCGCGGAGCAGCGCGCGCCAGTGGGCCGTCACCCCCAACTTGCGGCGCAGCGCGGCGAGCACAGCGTCCTCGCCGGCCATGCCGCCCAGGCGCGACATCAGTATATCCAATAACTTCTTCTCCGGGGGATAGGGGACCAGGGTCACCTTGTCGTCGGGCCGCAGCTTGGCCCGTTCTTTGAGCATGGCGACGGCGCGGTCGAATCCGCCCAACTCGTCCACCAGGCCGTTCTGCTTGGCCTGCGAGCCGAGCCAGACGCGGCCCTGGGCAAGCAGCTCGATCTCGTCCCACTTCTTCTGGCGCGCGTCGGCGACCTTCTGCACAAAATCGCGGTAGACGGTGTTCATCTGCTCGAGCACCTGCTGGCGCTCGGCCGGCGTGAAGTTGCGGTAGTCGGTATCGTACTCGGCGTTCTTGCCCCGGCTGAGGATCTCCTTCTTCACCCCGATCTTGTCGTAGAGGCCGCGCAGGTTGAACTTGCCGTACACCACGCCGATGGAGCCGGTGAAGGTGCCGGGATAGGCCACGATCGGGTCGCCGGACATGGCCATGTAGTAACCGCCCGAGGCGGCCACGTCGGACATGGAAATCACCACTGGCTTCTTGGCGTGCAGCAGGTTCATCTCGCGCCAGATCTGGTCGCTGGCAAAGGCGTCCCCGCCCGGCGAATCGATGCGCACGATCACGCCCTTGATGCTCTTGTCTTCGCTCACCTCGTGCAGCAGGCGGGAGAAGCTGTCGCCGCCGATGCCCTGGTCGCCCCCGAGCGGGTCCAACTCGTCCTCGCCCGCGGCGATGGACCCCGACGCGTAGACCAGCGCCACGCGGCTGCCGCCGGCCAAGCCCAACGACTCGAGGCTGATCTTGTTGTAGTTTTCCGGCTTTAGTTTCTTGACCGACTTGACCTTGGCCAGCTTTTTCACCTCGTCGAAAACCTGGTCTTCGTAGAACAGCCCGTCGGCAAAACCTGCGCTCAGCGCCCGCCCGGGCAGGAACGGTCCCTCGTCGAGTCTCGCCCGCACCTGCTCCGGAGTCATCCGCCGGCCCCGGCCCACCGTGGTGAGGATGTTGTCGAGCACGCTGTCCAGGATCGAGTTGGTGACCTCGCGGTAGGCCTCGGACATTTTGTTTTCCGTGAACGGCTCGGAAAAGCTCTTGTACTTGCCGATGTGCTCCAGGTTGGCCTCCACTCCGATCTTGGCCAGCGTGTCCTTGAAGAACATCGCCTCCGCCCGCAGGCCCTTCACGTCCAGCAGGCCTTCCGGGGCCAGGTAGATCTTATCGGCGGCTGTGGCCAGGTAATACTCCCGCATGCGGGCCGTCTGAATGAACGCCAGCAGGGGCTTCTTGGATTTCTTGAACTCTTCGAGGTCGGCGTGGATCTCCTGGGTCTTGGCCCACCCGATGAGCAGGTCGTGGGGCTTGACGACGACGGCGTTCACCCTCTTGTCGACCGCCGCCTTCCGTAAAATATCGTGCACTTCCTTGAGCGTCGGCTTCAGGCCCCGCTGCAGCAGGACCAACTCCAGGTTGGCCGGATTGCGCTCCACGATCTCCCCGCTCAGATCGAGCACCAGGGTGGAGTCCTGAGCCACGCTTGGCGCCTTCGCGGAAAACGAAGCCGCGATCGCCACCAGCACGACCACCAGAAAAACGCACAGAAACACCCCAGTGATCACACCAAGGAGAAATTTCGCCATGGACTCCTCACAACCCTCAATTATACGCGGCTACCGGGCGGGCAGCAGACGCAGGCTCAGGCCGCTCTTCAGCCGATAGATCGAAAAATCACGCCGGTCGAGGGTGAAAATGGTGTCGATACCTTCCCGCTCGGCAAGGTAGACCAGGGCGGCGTCTGCTACTTGAGCGCCTATGTTTTCGTAGCGCCGCAGGAAATCGGCAATCCAGGCTGGAGCGCGCTCGTCCAGATCGAGAGCTCGGAACATGCCCGTGTCGAAGCCCCGCAGCAGTTCCTGAACTCCGACGGGCTCGTAGCGAAGCAGCCAGCAGGCCTCCGTGATCACCGGCCAGCAGGTGAACAGCGGCGGGGCAAGCTTGCGAGCCTGCTGTGCGCACGATTGGTGGTGTTCCTCGCGGGTGGAAACCAGTGCCACCAGCGGGCCGGCGTCGACAAGCACGCGCCCGGTCATCAGCGGCCAAAGCCCTTGAAATACTTCTTGTTTGTCGCCAGATCGCGTGGGCCGGTTTTCACCGCGCCCAGCAAACCAGTTCTCAGGGCCAGGTCGTAGCAGCTTTCAACGCGACTGCCATTGACAAAATACTGGTCCAGGGCTTCGCGCACCAAGTCAGATGCGGTCTTCCCCTGGGTGGTCGCCTGCTGCACCAGCCGCCGGCGCAGTGCCGGAGTCAGCCGGATTGAAATGCGATCGGTGGCCATGTCTGACATTATAGCAGATTTGTCTGACACGCACATTTGTAACATAGCCGCGACCGGGAGGGAGCAGATTTCGCGGGACGAAAAGACGAAATCCCCAAGACGGTTAAGCGCCCGGAAGCCGGGCTGAAGCCCGGCTGCGGACTCAAGTCCGCCCCACACCGCCTCTCCAGCACCACCCGGAAGCCGATGTTGATCCACGATCCGCAGTTAGGCGAGCAGTTCCAGCACGCGGCGGGCGGCCTCGGCAGCTCGGGCTGTATCGGGCAGGCTGGCCTGCGCCAGGCGAGCGTTGCCGCCGCCGCGGCCGCCCAGCGGCTCGATCGCCGACTTCACGATCTGGCCGGCGTTGCCGCCGCCCTCGGAAAGCGCCAGCAACAGCGCCGGCGGTTCCTCCATCGTCAGCAGGAACACGGCGTCTGGGCCGGCGGAGGTGAACTGCTGGGCGAGCAGCCGCCAGCGGTCGATGGGACCGGCGCGCGCCGCGGCCTGATGCACCCGGCGGCCTCGCGTGTCGGGCGGGGTAGCCGCGTACAGCTCGCGTCCTTGGTACGCAGCCAGCTCGGCCTCGAGTTTCTGGCGGACCTTGTCGGCCGCCCTGGCAGCTTCCATCTGGCTCCGTACAAGCGCCGGGGCCTGGCCGAGCGGCGCCGAGAACGCCTGGGCCACTTCGGCCAGCGCGTTGTAATCGGCGCGCGCCCGCCGCACGGCCCGGCCGCCGCACACAAATTCGACTCGGGCGTTCCCTCGCACCCGGTCCAGCCGCCGCACCAGGATCGGTCCGATCTCACCGGTCGCCCGCACATGGGTCCCGCCGCACGCGCTGCGATCGCAGCGGTCGATCTCCACCACCCGGATCTCGCCCTCGCGCTCGCTCGGCTTGCGCAGCCCGATGGAAATCGCTTCCTCGGCGGAATAAAATCGCACCTTCACCGGCCGGTTTTCGAAAACGAGCGTGTTTGCCCGCGCTTCGACCGCCTCGATCTGCGCAGCGGTGAGCGGCGGCGTGGACAGATCGATGGTGGAGGTCTCCGCTCCGAGGTGGAAGCTCACCGTGGCGTGCCCCAGCAGCTCGACAAACACCGCGGAAAGCAGGTGCTGGCCGGTGTGCTGCTGCATGTGATCGAACC
>JACQDI010000854.1 GCA_016201195.1 Acidobacteriota bacterium
CCGTATCGCCAGGCTCACCATCCAGGCCAGCGCCAGAAGGGCCGTGCCCTTCACCGAGGCGGTCCAGACAATCTCCGGTCCGGTCATGGTTATCTTCCTTCCTTTCTGGCTCTTTCAATAAGCTGCTGGAGCCGGTCCAGCTCCTCGTCCGTGAGCCTGGAATCTGAGACATCCAGCAGCGCGGCCACGGCCTGCTCGGCCGAGCCGTGGAAAAACGTGTCCAGCAGGTGCCGCAGCGCCGAGCGCCGCGCCGTCTCCCTGGCGACCGTGGGCAGGAACACGTAACGTAGTCCCTGCTCCTGGTGCCGCACGTGCCCTTTCTGCTCGAGCACCCGCAGCATGGCGCGGACCGCCGAATAGCCGGGGGGGTTGGGGAGGTTGGCCAACACCTCGGCGGCCGTGGCCCGCCCCTGCTGGTAGAGGATGTCCAGGATCTGCCGCTCCCGGCGGCTCAGTTGGGGGGCGCGCTGGCTCCGCATCAGGCCGGCCTCCTGCAGTGCTGAAAAATTAGCAGCATGCTAAAAATCTAGCATACCGTCCGCCTGCTGTCAAGATCCCAGTGTCAAGATCCTAGTTGACAAAATCCGCCGGGGCCCTTATATTGAGCGGGAGTTATAGGGACTTGTAACGGGTTGGGGGCCCGGATGGACAGGGCCCGCATTCGTTCGGTAGGTACAACACCTCGTGTGCGGAATTGCCGGTTACACGCATGCAGCGCGGCGCGCCGATGAGCGGCTGATTCGCCGCATCACCGGTCTGGTGCGTCATCGCGGGCCCGATCAAGAGGGGGTCTACATCTCCGACGCGGTGTCGCTCGGGGCGGTGCGGCTGAAGATCATCGACCTCGAGGACGGCGAGCAGCCGATGTCCAGCGAGGACGGGCAGACCGTACTGGTCTACAACGGCGAAATCTACAACTATCAGGAGATCCGGGAAACCTTGATCGGGCGCGGCCACCGCTTCCGGTCCACCTCCGATACGGAAGTGGTTTTGCGGGCGTTCCTGGAATGGGACACGGCCTGCTTCGAGAAGTTCAAGGGCATGTTCGGCCTGGCCCTGTGGCAGGAACACCGGCGGCGGCTGGTGCTGGCCCGCGACCGCATGGGCATCAAGCCGCTCTACTTCGCCCGAAGAGCCGGGCAGATTTACTTCGGCTCCGAGATGAAGGTCCTGCTCGAGCATCCGGAAATCTCCCGCGACCTGGACCTGACCGCGCTCGACCAGTACCTCTCGCTCAACTACGTCCCCTGCCCGCGCACGCTGATTGAAGGGATCGAGAAGCTTCCGCCGGGCCACTACCTGGAATGGACGGAAGGCGAGATGAAACTGCGGCCGTTCTGGCAGTTGGAGTTCGCCCCCGACGAGAGCCTCGGCGACGAAGAGGCCGCCGAACGCCTGGACCAGCTCCTGCGGCGGTCCATCCGGGAACACCTGATCTCGGACGTTCCGCTGGGTGTGCTGCTGAGTGGTGGAGTGGATTCGAGCACCATCACCCACTACGCTGCCACCGAGTCCGGCCGCCGGCTGAAGACCTTTTCCATCTCCTTTGCCGGCCGCAATTTCGACGAGAGCCGCTACTTCCGCTCGGTGGCCGAGCGCTATGGGACCGAGCATCACGAGTTCGATGTGTCGCGCGACCTGCTGGACCTGGAGGAGACCATCCGGCAGTTCGCCGAATATGCCGACGAGCCATGCGGCGATTCGTCGTCGCTGCCGGTCTGGTACCTGTCGAAGCTCTGCCGCCGTCACGTGACCGTGGCCCTGTCCGGCGAAGGGGCCGACGAGCTGTTCGGCGGCTACATCACCTACCAGGCAGACCGGCTGGCTCGCTGGGCGCGGCTCGCGCCGGCTTCCCTGCGGCGCAGCGCCCTCGCCGCCGCCCGCCGCTTCCTCCCCATCTCCGAAGACAAGATCAGCCTGGAATACATGGCCAAGCGCTTCCTGGAAGGAACCTTCCTGCCTCCGTTCGAGGCGCATTGCTACTGGAACGGCGCCTTTTCGCAGAAGCAGAGGCGCGGGCTTTGCGCCTTCGAGCCGCAGCCGCCCTGGAGCGTGGATACGATGGTCAATGGCGCCGGCTCGCTCGGCCACGTGAACCGTTTCCTGTGGTTCGACCAGCGCTACTACCTGGCCGACGACATCTTGGCCAAAGTGGATCGCATGAGCATGGCCCACGCGCTGGAGGTTCGCCCGCCGTTTCTCGATCACCACATCGTCGAGTTCGCCGCCCACTTGCCGGAGCGCCTCAAGATTCGCGGGCGGCAGCAGAAGTACCTGCTCAAGTTCCTGATGCGGGACAAACTGCCGGCGGCGGTGCTGCGGCGCAAAAAAGTGGGATTCGATATTCCCGCTCACGACTGGCTGCGCCGTGAGTTGAAGCCCCTCCTGCTCGAAGTCTCGAGCCCCGCCGCCCTCGCCCGTACCGGCCTGTTCCGCCCCGGCGTGCTCCAGAAAATGATGCGCGAGCACTTCGAAGGCCGCCTCAACATCGGATTCCACCTGTGGGGTCTGTTGATCCTGTTATTGTGGATGGAGAAATGGCGCATCCGCCCCCCTTACGAGCAGATCGAGACGTCGGCACAGCCGGCGCTGACCCCGGCAGGCTCACTCACCCTTTAATCCTTCTCGCTTTCGGCGCGGCTATTTTTCTGGGGACCCTCTTTGCCCCTCCGTCGCTGATGGACGACGTGGATGCGGTCAACGCCCAGATCGCCCGCACTATGCTCGATTCCGGCGACTGGGTGACGGCCCACATCAACGGGGTCAAGTACCTGGAAAAATCGCCGCTCGGCTTCTGGCTGATGGCCTCGAGCTACGCCGTTTTCGGCGTGCACGACTGGGCGGCGCGCCTGCCCACCGCCCTGGGGTCGGTCCTGTTGATGTGGATGACCGCGGCCCTTGGCAGTTGGGGCTTCGGCCGCCGGGCCGGCTTCTACGCGGGGCTCGCCGTGGGCGCCAACGTCGGCCTGTTCCTGTTCACGCGCATCGTCATCCCCGACGTCCTGCTGACCCTGGCCGTCACTGGTTCGCTCTACTGCTTCCTGCGCGCCATGGACGGCGAGCGACGCTGGAACTGGGGCTTCTGGGCCCTCATCGGCGTGGGGATGCTGCTCAAGGGGCTCCTGGCGGCGCTCGTGCCGGTGGCTGCGGCGTCCCTCTACCTGCTGTTCCGCCGGCAGTTGCTCGATCGCCGCGCGTGGCGGCTGTTGCGGCCCGTTGCCGGCACGCTGCTGGCGTTGCTGATTTACGCCCCCTGGGTCGTGCTGGCCACGCTGCGCAATCCGCCCATACTCGACCTCACCCTGCACAGCGACCCGGGCGTTTATCGCGGCTTCTTCTGGTTCTATTTCATCAACGAGCACGTGTTGCGCTTTCTCAACCTGCGCTACCCGCGCGACTACAACACCGTGCCGCGCCTCCCGTTTCTGGTGCTGCACCTCGCATGGCTGTTTCCCTGGAGCGCCTTCCTGCCGGCGCTTCTGAAGAGCTGGACCGAGCCGCTCGAAGACCGCGCGTCCCGCCTGCGGCTGCTGGCCCTGATCTGGATTGTCTTCCTGCTGACCTTCCTCAGCTTCTCGACGACCCAGGAATACTACAGCATGCCCTGCTACCCCGCGTTTGCCGTGCTGCTGGGAGCGGCTCTCGCGCGGGGTCCCGAGCGGTGGATCTCGGCCGGCTATGCGGTGCTGGCCGCGCTGGGCGTGGCCATGGCCGCGGTCGCCGGCGTGATTCTTTACCTGGTCCGAGGGGTCCGCCCGGTGGGCGATATATCGGCTGCGCTACAGACCCAGAGGCCGGACGCCTACACCTTGTCGCTGGGCCACATGGGAGACCTCACCTTGAACTCGTTTGCCTGGCTGCGATGGCCGCTGGCGATGGCCGCCCTGGCCCTTGCCGCCGGTGCGCTGGCGGCGTGGTTCACCCGTCGCGGTCCCGTCGCGCCGCTTTGCCTTGCCGCAATGATGACCCTGCTCATCCATGCCGCGGACCAGGCCATGGGCGTGTTCGATCCCTACCTTTCCTCGCGGCCCCTGGCCGAAGTCCTGCTGCGCGCCCCGCAAGGCCAACTGGTCGTCGAGGGACACTATTATCCGGCCTCGTCGGTGGTGTTCTACACCAACCGCCCGGCCCTGCTGCTGCACGGCAAGGCGGACAACCTGGTCTACGGGGCTGCTGCGCCCGGCGTGCCGCCGGTGTTTTTGGAAGACACCGACCTGGTCCGGCTGTGGAAAGCAGACCAGCGACTGTACCTGGTGGCGCCGCACGGCTCGCGCCAACGCTTGCAGTCCCTGCTGGGGGATGTTTACACAGTGGCCGAAAGCGGCGGCAAGTGCCTGCTGAGCAACCGGCTATCGTGAGGCGCCGCCGGTTTTGGCGA
>JACQDI010000082.1 GCA_016201195.1 Acidobacteriota bacterium
GCAGCTCAAAGGCCGGCATCTCCGATACCGACCAGAGAATGGATCTCGCGGCGGCGCAGATGCCACCGTTCCGCGAGCGCCTGGTGGGCGCATTCACCCCCCAGGGTGTAAACACCCCGCGCCAGATCAGGGCAGCGCTCCAAGGCCTCCTCCACGCCGAGGCCGGCCAGGTCGAGGATGTAGGGGAGACTCGCCTGCGAAAGCGCGGCGCTCGCCGTGTGGGCGATGTCGGCGGTCATGTTGGGCACACAGTAATGCAGGATGCCGCCGGCCAAGAAAACCGGATCGGCCAGCGTGGTAGGGCGGCTGGTTTCCACGCAGCCGCCCTGGTCGATGGAAACATCGATCACCACGCCGCCGGCCTGCATGGTTTCCACCATGCTACGTGTGACCAGGTGTGGGGTGCGCTCGCCGTGGAGCAGCACTGCCCCGATCAGCACGTCGGCTCGACGCACCGCCTCCCGCACGGTGCCGGTGTCGGCCAGGCCCGTCACGACGCCGGGGGCGGCAGCCAGCAACCGCCGCAGTTTTCCGACGTCGTTGTCCAATACAAAGGTGAGGGCGCCGCTGGCAAGCGCCGTCCGCGCCGCGCAGCTTCCCACCACGCCGGCGCCGAGGATCACCACCCGCGCTGGCGGGATGCCGGGGGCGCCGCCCAGCAGGATGCCCCGCCCGCCGGAGCTGGAGCGGAGCAGGTGGGCGGCGACGGCCACCGCCATCGGTCCGGCGATTTCGCTGATGGACTCGAGCACCGGCAGCCGCCCTTCCGCCGTCTCCATGATTTCGTAGCCGATGGTGGTGATGGCGCGGTCCAGCGCGAGGTGCACTTCCTCGGGTTCGGCCACGGCCAGGTGGAAGAAGGCCAGCACCGTCTGGCGCGCGTGCAGGCGCTCAAATTCCTGCCGGGTGGGGCGCTCGATCTTGACCAGCAGCTCGCAGCGATCGATCACCTCGGCCGCGGAAAACGCGATTCCGCCGCCCGCCGATTCATAGTTGGTATCAGGAAAGTGACTGCGCTCGCCTGCTCCTCGCTCCACCAGCACGCGGTGACCGCTCTCGATCAGCCGGCGCACCGAGGCGGGCGTCAGGCCCACCCGCCGTTCGCAAAGGGCCGTCTCTTTCAGCACCCCGATGTTCATGGCGCCGGGCTCCTGCTGATTCAGAAAGCACGTGAGATGCCAGATCAGTCCTCTTTTGCTTGGGGTTAGCGGCGGACGTGGAGGGCCGGCTGCGTTACCTCACACATGGTGGGTAGCATAACGCAGCCGTCTCGGACCCGGTTGCTCCGGTTCGTGCACTTCGGCCCGGATGGGCAGAGGCACGACGCGGTTCTTCCGCCCCTGGATGGCGCGCTCCAACAACCACTGCAGGTCCCGCCGGTAGAGAGGACTCGAAAGGAAGTCGTACGCCCCAGCCTCCAGAGCGTCGATCCACAAACGCTCGTCCGGCAGCCGGGAGTAAGCAATCACGGGTGCGTCGGGGGCGCGCTCCTGCAGGGTCTGGATGGTAGTCCTCCACTGGGAATCATTATCCAGGGTGATGACGATCAAGACAATGGACTCCAGCCGCGCCCACTCCACGGCATCCGCTGAATTGGGGGCCGCCAGAACTCGTACCCCAATCTCTTCCAGAACACTACAGAGATCCGGATACTCGTCTACAGACCCGCAGCACAGTAAAGCGGTTGCGTCGGTGGACGACATCTCCACCTCCTGTTCAGCGTGTAGTCTTACATCTAATTTACGCCGGTCATACGCCAAGTCAACTATGCAAATTTGCACACCCGCGGTGTAGCCTGGTGTGGTCTAAGAGTTGCTGAGGAGGTGATATCCATGGTTCGCTCCTCAACGCTACCACTTTCGCTCCGTTTGCCATCCGGAGCGAAGCTGTTTGACCCGGACCATCCCTCGCAGGGGCTCTATTGGCTGCGATCGGGGCGAGTGCGGCTCTCGACGGATGGGGAGGCAATCCTGGATTATCTCCGTCCGGGCGATTTTTTCGGCGAGGAATTCCTGCTGCCGCGGGAGCAGCGGCATCGAACGGCGGTGGCCCGCTCCCCAGTGCAGGTGACCGGTTTCAGCAAGCCGCAACTGCTGACGCGCCTGCGGACGGATCGTCGCTTCGCTCTGCGGCTGTTGCGAAACCTGGCCTCCCGCGCGGGCCGCTACGAGCGGGCGATCCGCGATTTTGTGACCGATCCCGCCGAGGTTCGGCTGGCGCGTCTGCTGCTGCGGCTGGCGCCGGCGCGGCCCGCTTCCGGCTGGGTGCGGCTGCCGTTTCCACTCACCAATCCGGAGCTGGCCCAGATGATCGGCACCACTCGCTGGCGCGTGTCCCACTTCCTGCATCACTTTTGCGAGCTTGGCTGGCTGCGGCTGGAAAAGGGAATCCGGCTGAACAGAGAAGGCCTGGCCGGCTTTTTGGCGAGGGAGGCGTGAGTTCGTTGTAAGATGGAAAGCGTGGCGGCACAAAGCCCCTCAGCGCAAGCCGGAAGGTCTGAAAATCGCCCGATCTGGCTCTCTGGGGCGCTGTTGACGCTGCTAAACAA
>JACQDI010000848.1 GCA_016201195.1 Acidobacteriota bacterium
GAGATCTGCTCGGCCAGCTTCTCGACCGCCGCGATCATCTTCTGGAGATTGGCTTCGGTCTGCGTGGCCTGGGTCTGCAACTGCTGGATGGCGGTGTGGTGCTCCTCGACGCGGGCCTCCAGACCATGGATGCGGGGCGACAGGCGCGTTTCGGCCTGGGCGACCACGGTGTCGAGCGCGGGCAGCTTGGCGCGTTCGGCCTGCACCTGCTCCAGGCGCTGCTCGAGCTGGAGCACCTTCTGCCAGATCGCTTCAATGCGTTCGGCCGGCGCAGCCCGCTCGACCGACTGCACGCGCAATTCCAGGCGCTCCACCGCGCCGGCTACTTTTTCCAGGCGCCGCGCGGCGGCCAAGCTTTCCGCCAGCACCGACCGCGCCACGGGACGGTCCGACAGGTCCTCCAGCATCTCCGGATCGATCGCCGCTTGCTTGGGCGCGCGCTCCTTGCGCCGGCCGGCCGCCGAGCCCAGAAAAGCTCCCGCCGCCAGAACGGCGGCGCCGGTGGCCATCCACGCCAGGGCCTTGATCGGGCTATCGTTGCTCATGACCTTTCAAAACAAATCCAGAGTATCACGTTTTATTCGCCGCGCCAAGAATTTTACTCCGGCCGGATAATCACCTCCACCGCCTCGCCGGACTGGAGGGCGGGCAGGATGCCCTGGATACCATCCAGGCCGATGCGGTGGGTGACAATAGACTCGAGCGGCAGCCTGCCGCTCTCGAGCGTCCGCACCGTCTGCGGGAACGTGCGCCCGGCGATGTAAGTGCCGACAATGGAGATCTCGTGGCGGGTGATCTCGTACTGGCGGACGGCGGGAGCGGCCTGTGAGTTCATGCCGAACAGCACCACGCGGCCGCCGCGGCGCACCAGCTTCAGAGCTTCCGCAAACAGCGATCCCACCGAATCGACCACGATGTCGGCGCCCAGCCCGCTCCACTCCTTTACCTGGGCGGCCAGGTCGCCTTGGCGCGGGTTCCAGACTACGTCGGCGCCGGCGACCGCGGCCAGCCGGCTGCGGTTGGCGGAAATCTCGGCCACGCCCAGCCGCCCCGCTCCGCCCGAGCGGAACAGCATCAGGAACAGCAGGCCGATCGGCCCCGCCCCCAGGATCACCACGTTATCGCCCATCTTCAGACCCGCCTGCCCGAAGGAGTTGAGCACGCACGACAGCGGCTCGGCGAAGATGGCCTGCTCCAGCGGCGTCTGCTTGCTGATCGGATAGAGCGCCTGAACCGGCGCCACGTTATACTCGGCGAAGCCGCCATCCAGGAAAATGCCCAGGGTGGTCATGTTCAGGCACAGGTTGTTGGCGCCCCTGCGGCAGTAGGCACACCGGCCACAGGTGATATTGGGGTCGACCACCACGCGGTCCCCAACCTGTAAGCCCTCCACGGCGTTGCCCGCGTCGACGATCTCCCCGAGATATTCGTGGCCGAGAATGGCGCCCGGTGTGGCCGGATGGCCCGGCGGGTTGGCCAGGATGTGCAGGTCGGTGCCGCAGAGGCTCGCTGCCTCCACCCGCAACAGCACGTCGCTGTTCCGCCCGATTTGGGGCGTGGGGCGTTGCTCCACGCGGAGATCGCCCGGCCCGTGAAACACCGCGCATTTCATAATTGGCGGTCCCTGATGCTAGAGTAGCACGCATGCCACCAACCCAGGATCAAGCCTTGTTTGCGGCGATGAAGAAGGAGTTGTTCAGCGCCATTTTGGGCGACGTGCTCGACCAGATGGGATTCCGGAGCCAGTTCTTGCCCGCCGCGGTGCGGCCGATGCGGCCGGACATGGTGCTCGCGGGTCGCGCCATGCCGGTGGTGCACGTCCCGGGGGCTCCCCCCGACGGCTCCCGCTTCGGCAAGATGCTTCAAGCGCTCGATTCCATGCGGCCGGGCGAGATCTACGTGGTAGACGGCGCGGGCGCTCCCTATGCCCTGTGGGGCGAGCTGATGTCCACCCGGGCGCAGAAGCTGGGAGCAGCCGGGGCGGTGATGAACGGCTTTCACCGCGATTCGAACGGCATCCTGGCCCTCAAATTCCCCACCTTCTCCCACGGCGCCTACGCCCAGGACGTAAACGGCCGCGGCTACGTGGCCGATTTCCGGGTGCCCATCCGGATGGACGGGGTCGAGGTGATGCCCGGCGACGTGATCTTCGGCGACCTCGACGGCGTGCTGGTCATCCCCGCCGCCGCAGTCGAAGCGGTCGTGCAGCAGGCCCTCGAAAAGGCTCGCGGCGAAAACCGGGTTCGCCACGCCTTCGCCGAAGGCATGTCAGCAGTGGAAGCCTTCGAGCGCTACCAGGTTATGTAAGGGGCAGAGGTCTACTGCACGGGACGGATCTCGACGATCCGCGACGTCATGATGGTGCGGTACTCGGGGTGGCGAAACTCCAGGTGCATCCCCCGGCCGATAAAGCGGACCTTCAGCATCGATCCGCCCCAGTTGCTGCCGTGGATGCGCACCAGCACCGGCCGCGGACAAAACTTGGGGTGCCCGGAGATCATCGCCTGCCCGTGGCCGTGATTGACGATCTTGTAGTGCCGGTTCTGCGTCTTGACATCCAGCGCCGCCCCCTGCGGCAGGTCGTCCAGGTAGACGCCGCCCTCGATCTCCGACTGCACAATGTTCCGGTTGACCTCATCGCTGAGGTTGCGGTGAGGCACAAAGAGATCTGGTTTGGGGACCGAGGTTCTGGTGTCCATGCCGTCTTTCATTCTAACCCTACTCCACTATTTTACAACAGGGAAAAGCGCAGCGCATTCCGTTAAATTCTCCTCAATTTTCACCGGAAGGGCCGGTCCTCCAGTTCCTTCCAGTCATCACCGGTCCTCGAAAACCATCGTCGCACCAGCCCGTCCAGCCACGCCTGAGTCTCCCGGTGCTCGGGCAGGCCCGCCAGGTTTCGCCTCTGGTACGGGTCGTCCCGGTTATCATAAAGCACCCAAGGCCGGTCCGCAAATCGCGCGTAGGTATACCGGCGCGTCCGGACCCCGCGCCAGGGCGGGAATTCTCCTCCCTCGGTCTTAGTGTAGATCTGAAGGTAAATGCTTTCCGGCCCGGGCCGGGCGCCGAGAGTGTCCCGAGAGAGGTCCCGGCCATGCAGGTTGCCGGGCTTGGGAAGGCCGCAGAAACCGAGCAGCGTGGGGACCACGTCCGCGTGGGAGAACAGCAGATCCGAGGTTCCGCGCGGCCGCAGGCGCGCCGGGTAGCGCAGCAGCCCGGGGACGCGGATCGACTCCTCCCACGGCTTGCGCTTCAAGTACGTGCCGTGAGAACCGAGCATGTCGCCGTGGTCGGAGGTGACAAGCACAATCGTATTCTGGCGCTGGCCGTTGCGCTCCAAGGCTTCCAGGATGCGGCCTGCCTCGCCGTCGATGCAGGTCATGGCGGCGTAGTATCCGGCCAGATCCCGGCGACTTCCGAGCTGCACCCCGTCGCGCCAGTTGGGCCGCATGGTGAGCTGCGCGGGATCGTACATGCGCATGAACTCGGGCGGCGCCACGTAGGGGTTATGCGGCGGGCCCCACGCCACGTAAAGGCAAAACGGCCGCCGGCGGTCGAGGCTCAGAAACTCGATAGCGCGATCGGCGTATTCGAGCGCATCGTAGCGTTCGATAGGAATCGGCGTGGGGTCGTCGCGGAAATAGTGCGAGCGGAAATAGTCGTGGTCGCAGATGGTGGCCGCCCAGTAGTCGAAGCCCTGCCGCCGCGGACCGGGCGGGACGAAACCCGGCTGCCGCTTGCCGCCCTCGAGATGCCACTTCCCGATGAACCCGGTGCGATAGCCGTGTGGCTTGAGCAGCTCGGCGATGGTGACCTCAGCGTCCGGCAGCGGCACGTCGTTGACCGGGGTCCCGGTGGAGTGAGCGAAGCGGCCGGTGAGCAGGATGGAACGGGCCGGCGTGCACACCGGACAATTGGCGACGGCGTTGGAGAAGGCCACGCCTTCGGAAGCGAGCCGGTCCAGGTGCGGCGTGCGCACGTCGCGGTTGCCCATGCAGCCGAGGTCCATGCCTCGCCACTGGTCGGGCATCAGGACCAGGATGTTGGGCAGCGCGCGCCGCGCGCCGGCCAGCCCCAACACGAACTCGCGCCGGTTGAGAGCCGCCATCCTGGGCGAGGGTGTCACAGGGAGCGGCAGGCTGTCAAGCGCCGAGCAGATCGTGGATCGTGGGCTGCGATCCCCTGGGCTGAACATGTTTCTTAAAGTCCCGCAC
>JACQDI010000849.1 GCA_016201195.1 Acidobacteriota bacterium
AAGGTTCCCCACAGGCCGTTGACGGAGAGGAAGCCGGCGAACTTCCACTCAGCCTGCCATCCCCCGGCGCGGGCCTGCTCGAAGTGCTGGAACATATACCAATCATCAATGACAAAATCAGCGTGGGGCGCATAAAGAAAATAAATCGAGGCCAGCAACAGGTAGCACGCCAGGACGGCGGGGGACCTCATGGCTTGGCGGGCGTGGCCTTCTTGGCGGGAGGCGCCGGGGGACGCTTGGCCAGGGTGGCGCGGCAGCGCTGGGCCTCGCGGTTAGCGATTTCCCATTCCTTCTCGCGATCCTCGGCGAGCTGCCGGGTGTAGTCCTTCAGTTTCTCGCGGGTGGCGGAATTCTGGCTGATGGCCGCCGTGAGCAGGTCGGCCAGGGAGGCATTCTGGTAGCGGCGCACGCCGGCGGTGATGGAATCGAGCAGCGACTGCAGATGTTCGATCCGCAGAAAGGCGTCGAGAGCAGCAGTGAGCTTGGCGGGATCACGTCCCAGGGCCTGGGCCGACAGCGTAAGGTAGGAATTGAACTGCTTGGTCTGCTTGAGCTGGTCGATGTAGGCGGCGGGCGCGCCCTGGGCCACCCACTCCTCGGCGTGGAGCTGGTTGAGCAGGCCGTCGATGACCGCGGTGTGCTTTTCGAGGGCGGCGGCCATATCCTTGACCTCCCAGTCGGGCATGACACCGGCGGTTTGTGCTGTCAGAATAGGAGAGATCCAACAAAGGAGAACGATGAGGCGCCACATATGGCCATGTTAGCACTCGACTTCACGCAGGTGGATGTGTTTACGTCGCGGAAGCTCGAGGGCAATCCGCTGGCGGTGTTTCACTCGGGGACCGGGTTGAGCACGGGGCGGATGCAGGCCATCGCGCGGGAGATGAACCTGTCGGAGACGACGTTCCTGTTTCCCGCAACGGCCGGGGCCGACGCGCGAGTGCGCATCTTCACCGTGCGCGAGGAGCTGCCGTTTGCCGGGCACCCCACGCTGGGCACGGCGTACGTGGTGGTGCGTTCGCGCGCGCGGCAAAGGCAGATCCGGTTGCGCATGAAGGTGGGGGTGATCTCGGTGAGCGTGGACTGGCGGCGCGAAGGGACCTACCTCGAAATGCGACAAAAGGATCCGCTGTTCGGGGCGCAGCCGGACCCCGGGCGTCTGGCGGAGGCCCTGGGCTTGCGCCGCGCCGAGCTCGACCCGCGGTACCAGCCCCAGGTGGTCTCGACCGGGGTGCCGTTCCTGATCGTGCCGCTCGAGCGGGGCGAAAGCCTCGGGCGTCTGGAGCCGAGCGCGAAGCTGCTGCGGCCTTTGCTTGACGCGGCGGGGGCCCACTTCCCCTACTACCTGGTGACCGGCGAAACGGAGCTCGAAGCGCGGATGTTCGACTCAACCTTCGAGGATCCGGCGACCGGCAGCGCGGCCGGCTGCGTCGCGGCCTACCTGGTTCGGTACGAGCACTGCCCGCCGGAGACGCAGCTCGTGATCCGCCAGGGACGGTTCGCTGGGCGCGACAGCCGGATCTTCGCCGCCGCCTCGCGCACGGACGGGCAGGTGCACAACGTGCGCGTGGGCGGCTACGTGGTGGAAGTCCTGCGAGGTAGGCTGCGCCTGTGAGCCGCTCCCCTTACGTGTTCAAACCGGACCGCTTCAGCAGCCACACGCTGCTGCTCCGGCAACTGCCGGCCGCGGGCCAGGGGCGGCGAGTGCTCGACGTCGGCGGGGGCGAGGGTTACCTGAGCCAGGCGCTCGAGGAGCGAGGGTACGAGGTGCTGTGCATCGCCGCTCCGGGCAGCGTCAACTCGAACTTTCCGGAGCGCGTGCGCCTGATCGAAGTGGACCTCGATCTGGAAACACCGGATCTGGGCCGCTTTCCGTTCGTCCTTTGCGGCGATATTCTGGAGCACCTGCGTGATCCGGCGGCGACGCTGCGCTGGGTGCGGGGGCAGCTCGAGCCGGGCGGCCGGTTGGTGGCCTCGTTCCCCAACAGCGGCAATCTGTATGTCCGGTGGAACGTTCTGTGGGGCCGGTTTCCAGACCACGATCGAGGGTTGTTCGACCGCACCCACCTGCATTTCTTCACCTGGGACGGGTGGCGCGAGTTGCTGGCCGCGGCCGGGTTTCGGATCGAGAGCGTGCAGCCGACGGCGGTGCCGGTGGCGCTGGCCTTGCCCTGGCTGCGGAACCGGGTTGCGGTGCGGGCGCTGGAGCGGATAAGCTATGGCCTGGGACGCCTCCGCAAGACCCTGTTTGCCTATCAGTTTGTGATAGTAGCGCGTCCCGCCGAGGAGACCTGAGCGAGGAGCCCTGACATGGATCCGCGCCCGGCCAAACCCAAGGTGGTGGTGGTCATGCCCGCCTACAACGCGGCGCGCACCCTGCGCATGACCTACGCCGACCTGCCCCATCACCTGGTGGACCAGGTGATCCTGGTTGACGACGGAAGCAAGGACGACACGGCGGCGATCGCCAGGGAGCTGGGCCTCGAGCTGTTCGTGCACAGCCGCAACTACGGCTACGGGGCCAACCAGAAGACCTGCTACCGCGAGGCCCTCAAGGCGGGGGCGGATATCGTAGTGATGGTGCATCCCGACTACCAGTACGATCCGACGCTGCTGCCGGAGATCATCCGTCCCATCCAGGCCGGGGAGGCTGACGTGGTGCTCGGCTCCCGGCTGCTCGGCTCGAGCCCCCTCAAGCAGGGCATGCCGTGGTGGAAATACGTTTCCAACCGCTTCCTGACGTGGCTGGAGAACGTGATCTTCGGGCTGGAGCTTTCCGAGTACCACACCGGTTATCGCGCCTTCAGCCGGCAGGCGCTGGAGGCAGCGAACCTGCAGATGAATTCCGACCGCTTCATCTTCGACCAGGAGATCATCGCGCAGGTCGTGGACTTGCGAATGCGTGTCACCGAGGTGGCGGTGCCTACGCGGTATTTTGCGCAGGCCTCCTCGGCGTCGTTCGGGCAAAGTGTGGTGTACGGCCTTTCCATCCTGTGGCTGCTGTGGCGCTACCTGCTGCACCGCGCCGGCCTGCTGCGCCAGAGGCAGTTTGAGAGTCTCCAGCGGCGCTATAGCGGGGCGGAGGCGGCGGGCGGCAAGGCGCATTCGCTGTAAATGACGCGTAGCCGGAAAACCCTTCTTCTGGACAGCCTGGCGATCTTCTTCTTGATGGCAGCGCTGGTGCGGCCGTTGTTCCAGATGAAATACCAAAACCGGTGGGCGTCGATCGAAAGCACGTTTATCTCCGACGTCCGCTTTCTGCGTGACCATTGGCCTCATCCGCGGTGGCAGCCGCTGTGGTATGGCGGGACGCGGTTCGATTACGTGTATCCGCCGGCGCTGCGCTACGGCCCAGCGGTACTTACCAAGATCTACCCGGCCCTGATCCCGGCGAAGGCCTACCACATCTACACCGCTTTCTTCTATTGCCTCGGCATCGCCGGGGTATACGTGTTTGTGCGGACGGCGAGCGGCTCGCGCCGGGGAGCATGGCTGACAGCGGTGGCCGCGGCTCTGCTGTCGCCCTCGTTTCTGTTCGTGACCGAGTGGCGCGAGGACGCCCAGATGCTCACGCCCATGCGCTGGGGGGCGCTGGTGCGCTACGGTGAGGGACCGCACATGACCGCTCTGGCTTGGCTGCCCTTCGCCCTGGCCACCGCCTGGAGGGCGCTTCCGGGGCGGAGGCCGGCCGCCCTGGCAGCAAGCGCGGTTTGTAGCGCGCTGGTGGTTTCCAACAACTTTTACGGCGGGACGGCGTTGGCGCTGCTGTTTCCGATCCTGGCGTGGAGCCTGTGGGTGACCCAGCGGGACCACCGGATCTGGCTGCGGGCGGTGGCAATCGCCGCGCTGGCGTACGGCCTGACGGCGTTCTGGCTGGCGCCGTCGTATTTCCGCATCACGACTGCCAACCTGCAATTCGTATCCGAGCCCGGGAACCGCTGGTCTCTCTGGGTGGCGCTGGCGGCGGTAGCGGTTTTCGCGGCGGTCTCCGAGCGGTGGGCGCGCGGGCGGGCAGAAGTGGCGTACCAGATCTTTGTGTGGGGAGCGTTCGGGTTTCTGACCCTCCACGTGCTCGGTAACTACTTCTTCAAGTTCCGCGTGATGGGCGAGCCGGGGCGGCTGGGGCCGGAACTGGACCTGGCGATGATTTTGCTTGCGGTAGAAGGACTGCGGCGGTTGTGGGCCAGGGGAAGGTTTCTCCGGCTGTCCGTGGTGGTTCTGGTCCTGCTCTCGTTCCTCCCCATCCGCCAGTACCTCCGCCATCCGTGGAGAGTCTACGAGCGCGATTGGGAGTTCCAGGACCGGATCGAGTACCAGCTCACCTCCTGGATGGCCCGCTATCTCCCGGATGCTCGCACGCTGGCCACCGGCTCGGTGCGTTTCTGGTACAACGCTTGGTACGACCTGGCGCAGATCGGCGGCGGCTCCGAACAGGGGCTGCTGAACCCGGCTGCTGAGCTGGCCCAGCGGCAAATCTTGGCCAGCGAGAACACGCCGGCCTCGATCCAGTGGCTCCTGGCGCTGGGCGTGGACGCAGCGATCGTGCACGAGAAAAA
>JACQDI010000850.1 GCA_016201195.1 Acidobacteriota bacterium
GTATTCGGCGAGGGTCGGCCCGTCAATCCAGTCCGCTCCCACGATCTCGAACGGCGTGTCGGTCCCGCGACCTACCGAGTAATTCCTCAGACCCTCCAGCATCGCTACGCCTGGATAAAGCAGCGCCTCCCACAGGGTGCGCATGTTCGGTGATGGGTCGGCCCACGGCAGCCCGGTTTCGTCCAGCCAGTCGCCCCGCTGCCAGCCCTCCAGCTTGACGACCTCCAGCTTCGCCCCGATCTTGTTTTCGCCGTTGAATAGCCGGGCCAGCTCGCCGGCGGTCATGCCGTGGCGCAGGGGAAGCGGGAAGTAGCCTATGAAGGAGAGGCGCTCGCGGTCGAGCAGCGGGCCTTCCACCGACACGCCGTTGATCGGGTTGGGCCGGTCGAGTACATAGAAGGGGATGTTGTGACGGGCGGCCTCCTCCATGCAGTAAGCCATGGTCGTCATGTAGGTGTAGAAGCGCGCGCCGATGTCCTGGATGTCGAACACCAGCGCATCCAGGCCCCGCAGCATCTCGGCCGTGGGCCGACGGCGATTTTCCTGGTAGAGGCTGTAGACCCGCGCCCCGGTTTTCTCATCCACCGCGTCCGGCAGATCCGGCCGGTCTTCCTTTCCCAAGGACCCGTGCTCAGGGAAGAACAGCGCCACCGGCTTGATCCCCGCCTCCAGGAGCAGGTCGATGTTGCTCCGGCGGTGACGATCGACGCCGGTGTGATTGGTGAGCAGGCCGATGCGTTTACCCTGGAACGGCCGGAACCCATCGCGGGCCAGCACGTCGAGGCCGGTGAGAACTTTGCCGTTGCGGTACACGTCGCGCCGGGCGCCGAACAGCGCCTCGTTGTAGCCCGTGAGCCGCAACCCGGCCTCCAGCACCCGCCGGGCAGCGACTTCGGGCAGAGCGGCCGCCACTGCCGTCGCCACCTTCGAGCGCAGGCTCGAGATCGGCGGCCGCTCCTTGGGGTGCACGCTATTGGCGAGCAGGATGATATACGTCTTGGTTACCGGATCGATCCACAGCGAAGTGCCGGTGAAGCCGGTGTGGCCGAACGAGCCGACCGGCAGCAGCTCCCCGCGGTTCGAGCTGTAGGGCGAATCCAGGTCCCACCCCAGGCCCCGCAGGATGGACTGGTTGGGAGGCGTCTGCGGCGAGGTCATTTTTTCCACCGTCAGCGGGCTGAAGATCCGGACCGCGCCCAGCCGGCCTTGACCCAGCAGCATCTGGGCGAAACGGCTGAGGTCATCGGCGGTCGAAAACAGGCCCGCGTGGCCGGCCACGCCGCCCATGTAGCGCGCGGTGGGGTCGTGCACCACGCCGCGCAGCATGGTGTCCTCCACCCGCTCGGTGGGCGCGATGCGCCGGCGCAGCGCGGCCGGCGGGTTGAACATGGTATTGGTCATCTTCAGAGGCTGGAACACCCGCTGACGCGTGAACTCGGGCAGTGTCTTACCGCTCGCCTTGCGCACGATCTCTCCAAGCAGGATGAAATTGATGTCGCTGTAAACGAATCGCGAGCCAGGCGTGGCTGTGGGCTTCTCTGCCAGCGCCAGCTTCACTCCGGTGTCGTAGCCGCTCCAGGCCGGCTTCAGATCGAGGTCCGGCCGCAGCCCGGAAAAGTGCGTGAGCAACTGCCGCACGGTGATCGGGCTTTCGCCGCCCTCAAAGCCGGGCAGGTAGTTGGTTACCCGGTCGTTCAGACGGACCTTGCCTTCCTCAACCAGCAGCATGATGGCGGAGGTGGTGGCCACCACCTTGGTGAGCGAGGCGCAGTCGAATATGGTGTCCACCGACATCGGCTCACGGCGCGGAGCCAGGCTGCGGCTCCCGTAAGCCTTGCGATGCAGGATCCGGCCCTCGTTCCCAACCAGCAGGACCGCTCCAGGAATCTGGTTGTCGCGGATGGCCTGCTGCACGACCTGGTCGAGGTTGGCCGAGCCGCGAAAGCGGGCCTGGGACTTAGTGGGGGACCTGGTCTGCGCGGGGGCGGCGCAGGTTAGTAGCACCAGTATGAGTGCGCAACGGTTTACACTAAACATGTGGCCATCTTAGAACATCTCGGCACCGAGCAGCGGAACCCGGCCTCCGGCGAGATCGACCGGCTCGAGACCCCGGAAATCCTGCGCATCATGAACGAAGAGGACCAGAAGGTCGCTCCCGCAGTCGGGCGGGAGATCCCACAGATTGCCCGCGCGGTGGACGCCATTGTGAAGGTGCTCCGGAGCGGCGGGCGGCTCTACTACATCGGCGCGGGCACCAGCGGCCGGCTCGGCGTCCTCGACGCGAGCGAGTGCCCACCAACGTTTGACGCCTCGCCCGAGATGGTGCAAGGAATTATGGCCGGCGGCCCGGCGGCCCTTTCACGGGCCACCGAGGCGAGTGAGGACCGCCCGGAGGCCGGCGAGGCCGACCTGAAGGCACACGGTTTCACCGCGCACGACGCGCTGGTGGGCCTCACGGCGAGCGGCCGCACCCCGTACGTGCTGGGCGCGGTCCGCTACGCCCGCTCGCTCGGGGCGGTGACCCTCGGCGTCACCTGCAACGCCGATGCGGAGATTTCCCGGCTGGTCGACTTCCCCATCGCTCCGGTCGTCGGGCCGGAGATCATCGCCGGCTCGACGCGCCTGAAGGCGGGCACCGCCCAGAAGATGGTGCTCAACATGCTTTCGACCGCGTCGATGATCCGCCTCGGATACGTCTACCACAACCTGATGGTCAACCTGCATCTGAAGAACGAAAAGCTGATGGATCGCGGCCGCCGCATCGTGGCCCAGGCGGCGGGGGTCGACGCCGAGCGCGCCGCCCAGGCCCTGGCGGACGCCGGGAACAATGTGCGGGCGGCCATCGTGATGCTGAAGCGGGGCGTGACCGCCGAGCGCGCCCGGGAATTGTTGCGGGCGGCCGGCAACCGGGTCGGGGTGGCCCTGGAGTCCTGATGGCGCAAACGGCTTTTATCGCTTCGACCGTCTATACGCCGGACCCGATCCCAAACGGCGTCGTGCTGGTTGAGGACGACCGCATCACGGCCGTAGGGTCCCGCGAGCAGGTGACCATTCCCAGTTCGGCTCGCATGGTCGATCTCGGCGAGGCGGCTCTCGCCCCGGGATTCATCGACATCCACGTGCACGGGGCCGGCGGCCGGGACCTGATGGAGCCGCATCGTGAGGCGGTGGAGACGGTTTCACGCACCCTTGCCCGCCACGGGACCACCTCCTACTACGCGACCACCGTCACCGCGCCGCAAGGCGACATCCTGAGGTCACTCGGATTCCTGGCCAGCTACATTGAGGAAACGGCAAATTCTCCTCGCGCCGCCGCCCAGCCGCTGGGCATCCACATGGAAGGGCCGTACATCAGCGTGAAGCGCCGGGGCGTGCACCCGGTGGAGAGCATTACCGAGCCGACCCTCGACGCCTACCGCCGCATGGCCCGCGCGGCCGAAGGGAAGCTGCGGATCATGACGATCGCCCCGGAACTGGCATCGTCGCCGGAGGTGATCGCGGAGATGGTGGCGAACAGCGTGCGGCCGTCAATCGGCCACACCGACGCCACCTTCGAGGAGACCGAGCGCGCCGTGGAGCTGGGGGCGCGGCAGGCAACACATACTTTTAATGCTATGCGTCCCTTCGGCCACCGCGACCCCGGCGTGATCGGCGCAGCGCTCACCGATCCGCGCATCAAAGCCGAGCTGATTGCCGATGGCGTACACGTGGATCCCACCGCTATTCGTGTGCTCTACCAGTCCAAAGGCGTAGATGGAATTGTGCTCGTCTCCGACGGGGTGAGCGGCACGGGCATGCCCGACGGGCTCTACCCGGTGGCCGGCTTTCTGGTGGAGTTGAAGGATGGCGTGTGCCGCTACCAGGGGGCGCTCGCTGGTAGCGTCCTGACTCTCGACCGCGCAGTGCGCAACATGTGCCGGTTTCTGGGCCTGGGGGCAGCGCAGGTGCTGCCCATGGCCACGCGCAATACGGCCGAGTTGCTGGGCATCGCGGATCGCAAAGGCGTCCTCCGGCCGGGGGCGGATGCGGACCTGGTCGTGCTCGACACGGAGCTGAACGTCAAGGCGGTGTATACACGCGGTATAGCGGTGGCGATTTGAAATTTCACGCCAAAACGCTAAGGACGCAAACAGCGCAAAGAAATCTTGGCGTCCTTTGCGCACTTTGCGTCTTTGCGTGAGACGCTGTGGCTGATCTGACATGGAAAAATTTCTGATTCATGGCGGGGTTCCCCTCGAGGGCACGATCCCGGTGAGCGGCTCGAAGAACTCGGCGCTGCCGGCGCTGGCTGCGGCCCTGCTCACCGGCGAGGCGGTCACGCTCGACCGCGTGCCGCGGGTGCGCGACATCCGCACCATGGCGCGCCTGCTGGCCGATATCGGCGCGGAGGTGAAGGCCGAGGGTTGCCGTTACACCATCCATGCCGAGCGCATCTCGAGCCCCGAAGCGCCTTACGAGCTGGTGAAAACCATGCGGGCGTCGAGCCTGGTGCTGGGACCGCTGCTGGCCCGCACCGGCCGCGCGCGCGTCTCGCTGCCCGGCGGCTGCGCCATCGGGGCGCGTCCGATCAACCTGCACATCCATGGCCTGGAGAAGCTGGGAGCCCGCATCGAGCAGGAGCACGGCTACGTGGAGGCCCAGGCTCCCGGCGGGCTCAAGGGGGCGGTCGTCCATTTCGACCGAATCACGGTGACCGGCACCGAGGACCTGCTGATGGCCGCGGTGCTGGCCGAGGGTGAGACGGCGCTCGAAAACGCCGCCCGCGAGCCGGAAATCACCGATCTGGCCGAGCTGCTGGTGAAGATGGGGGCCGAGATCGAA
>JACQDI010000851.1 GCA_016201195.1 Acidobacteriota bacterium
CTTGGTGATCTTCCCGTTCTTCACCGCCACCGCCTGCACGATTGAAAACTTCGCATCCACGGTGACGATCTTGCCGTTATACAGGATGATGTCGGCGTTGGCCCCGAGCAGCAGCACGGCCCCCCACAGGCCACCAGCCACCAGCCACACGCTACGCATTCAACTGCTCCACCGTCTCCCTCACCTTCTCCCACAGAAACGCGATGTCATTGCCGCAGCCGATGAATTTCATCCCGCGCTGCTTCCAGCCCTTGGCCATGGCCAGCGTCCGGCACTGGATTCCGGGATACACCCCGTGCCGCCGGCAGCAGTCGATCACCCCGCTGATGGTTTCGATCATCTTCGGGTGGTCGAACTGCCCGCCCACGCCGAGGCTGATGCTCAGGTCTGCCGGCCCCACCATCACGACATCCACCCCCGGCACCGAGAGCAACTCGTCGCAGCGGTTGACCGCCGTCTGCGTCTCGATCTGCAACACCACCAGGACGTTCTCGTTCAGGTGGTCGATGATCTCCTGGAACGTGTGGCTTTTGTAGCCGACCTGGGGCGCAGCCAGCCCGAACCCCCGGATCCCGCGCCGGGGGAACTTGGTCCAGCTAATGGCCCGCTCCAGCAACTCGGGTGACTCGACCCGCGGGAAGATGATCCCCTCGGCGCCCATATCCAGCGCCCGCGCCACCAGCGAGTACTGCAGGTCGGCCACCCGCACGATGGGCGTCAGCGTGGTCAGCAGCGCCGTCCGGATCAGGTCCTGCACCGTCTCCAGGTCGAAACAGCCGTGCTCGGTGTCAATAAAGGTCCAGTCCAGGCCGGCCGCCGCGTACAGTTTGGGGATCTCCGGCGAGCGGAACTGTCCCAGGCCCGAGCCCAGGGCCACTTTGCCTTCCGCCAGCAATTGTTTGGTTCGATTGGGTCGCATGAAGCGGGGAGTTTACCACACTTGCTTTTCTCGTCGCCGGGGCATAGTATGTCGATAAGTCACTCCAACAAGGAGGCGGGCGATGAGAAACTGGCTGCGTCTGACGCTATTGGTCGTTACAGTGATTCCTGCGGCGCTGGCCCAGGAGTCGCCCCGCATGAAGAGCGTCGAGCCGGGCAATGGCAAGGTCGGAGATGAGCTCACCGTAAGCGGGGAAAACCTGGATTCAAAGTTCGTAAAGGAAGTGTACTTGACCGACGGCAAGAACGACATCAAGGTCGAGGTTACCCAGCAGACCGCCGAGGCCATCAAGCTGAAGATCCCGGCCAAGGCCAAGCCGGGCCGCTACAGCCTGATGGTACTCACGGCCGAGAAGGTCCCCAAGTACATCGAGCAGCCCGTCAAGTGCACGGTCGAGCAGTAGAAGTGTGGTGCGCGGTTTTTGTTGCTGTCATTCCGAGCCGCGACCGTGAGGGAGCGGTCCACACGTACCTGGCAAACCGCTCCTCGGCAGGCCCGGCCCAACAGCTACATGCCACCCTCGTCGGCCGACGGACCGTAGATCGAAGGCACGGGAACATTGTTGAGGCGCAGGTAGACGCCCAACTGCGCGCGATGATGAATGATGTGGTTGAGCATCATGCTGCGCAGCACGGCCACGCGCGGCAGGGTGAACAACGTCTTTCCGCCATACTCGAGCGACCACGTCTTCATCAAGTGCTCATCGCTCGCCCCCGCGATCGCGGCTCTCGCCTCTGCGGCCTTCTGGTCGAACGCCTCCAGAACCTGCCGGCGGGAGGTCGCAATCAGAGGCTTGAACTCCCCCATGCTGAAGTTGAGGGAATCCGTCTGGATGGTTGTCGTCGCAAAGCCAGGAAGCTCCGCCACGTGTCCGGCAAGCCGGCCCAGCGTCATCGACTTGTCGTGGGGCTTCCAGGCCAGCTTGTCTTCCGGAATCCTCTCGAGGGTTTTCCGGGTATGGCCCATTTCCTGATCGAACTCGGGGAGCAGCGCATCACTGATTTTCATAGATTCCTCCTGTGCGGAATGCCTTCGCATAGAGATGATATCATTTTCGCCTTTTCTTCGCCATCCCTCACCCTTTGCGCTTGTAAGGCGACGACAGATACCGCTTTGACTCCTCCGCCGCCGCCGTCTGCGGTCCGAACCGGATCGCCTCGCGGTACGCCCTCACCGCCTCCGGGCGTCGCCCCATCAGGTCCAGCAGTTGCCCCCGCCGCATCCACGCCAGCACCCCGGTGTGGAGGTCCAGGTTGGAAGAGGCGGTCACCTGCTTCATGTTCTCCAGTGACGCCTCCAGGTCGTTGTACCAGAACTGTACATCGCCGATGGCGTAGTAAACCTTTTCGAGCGGAATGTTCGAACCACGCCGTGCGGCCTGTTCCAGTTCCCGCAGGCAGGCCAGCGCCTCATCCTTCTTGCCGAGGTCGCTGTACATGTGGGCCTTCTCCATTTGGAACAGGTAATTGCGCGGATAGGCGCGGATCAGCGGCTCCAGCGCCGCGATCGCCTTAGCCGGTTTCTTCTCCCGCCGGTAAAGGATCGCCAGCATCACCTGTGCGTCCACCCGGTTCCGCTTCCCCTTCTTCGCCACCAGTTCGATGGTGGCGGCGCCCCGGTTCTTGTCCCCCGACCTCCCGATCAGATAGCTCAGCAACCGCGCGTGCCAGGGCAAGCTGCCCATGGCGTAGTCATAGACGCCCTGGATTAGCATCGCGTCGTAGTTGCCTGGATCGAGATCCACCACCTGGTTGTGATACTTCTTGGCCAGCGACGCCTCCCCCACTGCCCCCCGCCAGTTCTTTTCCACCAGGAAGTGATAGTTGGTTTCGAGGCCGTAAGCCGAGCCCAGCGCATACAGCGCCTCCTTGTTGTCCGGGTCGGCGGCGAGCTTCTCCTTCGCCAGCCGGATGCCCTTTCCCAGCACTTGCAGGAACCGGGCGTTGGCCTTCGGATCGGGCCGGATCTTTTCGGTCCTTATGAAGTAGTTATTGCCGGTCAGCAGCTCACTCTCAAGCGCCCCCAACCGGTAGAGCTCTTTGTACAGGATGGCCTGAGCCAAATAGTTGTAGTTCTCCGGGATCTCTGGTGCTTCGGCGACCACCTGCTCGAAGGTATCGATGGCCTGTTGGTATTCCAGGTTGTAGAAGTGATCCCAGCCCTTGTCGGCCGAATCGCCGGCAAGGGGCAAGCTCAGGAGCAGCCACAACGCGACCGTGGATCGTAGATCGTGGATCGCGGGCCCCGGTACCACGGCCGACTTTCCACCTTCCACGATCCACATTACGCAAGGTTCTTCAGCGCCGCCACCAGTTCCTGGTTATCGCGCTGCTTCGGGATATCATAGAC